>JASFIA010000234.1:0-5184 GCA_050122915.1 Desulfobacterales bacterium
CATACGAGGTGCCAGGCACCATAACCTGAAGAACATCAACCTCAATTTGCCCCGAAACCGGCTCATCGTCATCACCGGACTGTCCGGGTCCGGGAAATCCACGCTGGCCTTCGACACTCTTTATGCCGAAGGCCAGCGCCGCTATGTCGAATCCCTGTCGGCCTATGCCCGTCATTTTCTGGAACGTCTTGAAAAGCCCGATGTGGATTTTATCGACGGTTTGTCCCCCGCCATCGCTATCGAACAAAAATCCACAGGCCAAAATCCCCGCTCCACGGTGGGCACCATCACCGAGATTCACGACTATCTCCGGCTGCTGTATTCCAGAGTTGGGACCCCCCACTGCCCCCAATGCGGAAGGGCCATACACTCCCAGACGATCGACCAGTTTATCGACCACATTTTGGGCCTCGATCCGGGCACCCGTATTCTGGTGCTCTCACCGCTGGGTCTTCGAGAGAACCAATCCCTGGGCCAACGCCTCAAAACCCTTCGACGAAACGGTTTTGCCCGTATTCGGGTAAACGGAGTCGTTCGCGAACTGGACGGCTTCTCGCTCCCGACAGATGCCACAATAAACACCCTTGAGGTGGTGGTGGACAGGCTGGTGATCAAAGACGGCATTCGAAACCGCCTGGCCGACTCCTTGGAATTGTCGGGTTCTTTCGCCGGAGGTCATATCGTCGTCGCAACCGAGGACGGGCAACACCTGTCCTTCAGTGAAAAGGCCGTCTGCCCCGACTGTCGGGTCAGCACCCCCCCGTTGTCGCCGGCAAGTTTTTCCTTCAACTCTCCACACGGGGCCTGCACCGATTGCGACGGTTTGGGATCGGTCAATGCCGTCGATCCGGATCTAGTGGTGCCCAACCCCGGCTTGTCTCTCAGAGAGAGGGCCATTTCCCCATGGGCCGGTCGCATCACGGTTCGATTTATCGAGCGAATCGAATCCATTGCAGCCCACTTCGGCGCCGACATCTACACCCCGTTCAAAGACCTCCCGTCAGAATGCCGAAAGGCCATTCTTTTCGGAACGGGGGACGTTCCGATTCGCTTCGTTCACGACACCGCCGAAGGACAACAGATCGACCACCGACCCTTGGAAGGGGTGGTCGTCGAGTTGGAGAAACGATTCCGAGACGCCGATCGGGCGACGACCAAGGATGACATTCTCCGCTATATGCGGCCCCTGCCCTGCCCTTCATGCAAGGGCGCGCGGCTTGGACCGGCCAGCCGAAGTGTCAGGGTGGGCGGATTGACCCTACCCGAATTGTCCCATATGGCTATCAACCGTCTTCGCACCTTTTTCAAGGATCTCACCCTGGAAGGAGCCGCACGGCAGATCGCCTCCCCGATCCTGAGGGAAATATCCGACCGCCTGGCTTTTCTGGACCGGGTGGGACTGTCCTATCTCTCCCTCGACCGCGGAGCCGCCACCTTGTCCGGCGGGGAGAGTCAGCGCATCCGACTGGCCACCCAAATCGGTTCCAAACTGACCGGCGTTCTCTATGTGCTTGACGAACCCAGCATCGGGCTTCATGCCCGGGACCACTCGCGCCTCTTGTCGTCACTTCTCCAAATGCGCGATCTTGGGAATACGGTGCTGGTGGTGGAACACGACGACGCCACTATTCGCGCTGCAGACCATGTCGTCGATATGGGACCGGGGGCAGGCATCCACGGCGGAGAGGTTGTCTACAGCGGATCCCCCGGAGGCCTGACGGAAGCGGAGCATTCCCTTACCGGTCAATACCTTTCGGGAAAAAAGTCCATTGACCTGCCGACCCGCAGGCGAAAAGGAACCGGCGAGCAGTTGACGCTTGTCGGCGCATCCGCCAACAATTTAAAAGGCATCGACGTCTCATTCCCCCTCGGCAAGCTGATCTGCGTCACCGGTGTATCGGGCTCGGGAAAATCCACACTGGTCCTGGACACGCTCTACACTGCCTTGGTTCAACGACTGTACCACGCCCGTGTTCAATCCGGCATCCACAAGACCCTGATGGGAGCCGAGTTCATCGACAAGGTGATCCATATCGATCAGTCTCCGATCGGAAAGACCCCCCGCTCGAACCCGGCCACCTACACCGGGGTTCTCACCCACATCAGAGACCTATTCTCCCGAACTCCGGAAGCCCGCTCCCGGGGTTACCGGCCGGGCCGGTTCAGCTTCAATGTCAAAGGGGGGAGATGCGAGGCGTGCGCAGGCGACGGAATCCTCAAGATCGAGATGCACTTTCTGCCCGACGTCTACGTCCGATGCGACGCCTGCGGCGGGCAGCGATACAACCGCGAAACCCTCGAGGTTCAATATAAAGGAGAGAGTATTGCCGACGTGTTGGACATGACCGTCAATCAGGCGAGGGATTTTTTCAGTCGAATCGCCTCCATACGAACGAAGTTGGAGACCCTGATCGATGTCGGTCTAGGTTATATGCGTCTTGGCCAACCCGCCACGACCCTTTCCGGCGGGGAAGCCCAGCGGGTGAAGATTTCCCGGGAACTGGCCAAAAAAGGGACCGGGAGGACCGTCTACTTCCTGGATGAGCCCACCACCGGCCTTCACATCGATGACATCCGGCGGTTGCTCGACATCCTCAACCGCCTGGTGGACGGCGGCAATACGGTCATCGTCATCGAGCACCACCTCGATGTCATCAAAACCGCCGATCACGTCGTCGATCTCGGACCCGACGGCGGTGACGGCGGCGGAGACGTCATCGCCGTCGGCACTCCCGAAGCCATATCGGCCGTCGAGGTCTCCCACACCGGCCACTATCTCAAGCCGCTCCTGGGTGGTGGCGGCCCTCAGCCGACTCGCTGATCTACATGGAACGCCCCCTCGTCATCCCCACAAAAAAAGAGCGGCCCACAAACTCGCTATGGGCCGCTCTTCTGTGATGGATTTCCGGCTACTTGAGCAGGTCTGTCACCGTCGTCGCCATCGGCGTCGCATAGATCAGAATCAGCGAGATGACCAGCGCGTAAATACACAGCGACTCGATCATGGCGAGACCGATCAGCATGGTAACGGTAACCTTACCGGAAGCTTCGGGGTTCCGGGCGATGCCTTCCACCGCAGACTTCAGACCGAGACCCTGGGCAATACCGCATCCGAAAGCGGCGATTGCGATACCAAAACCAGCTGCCGTGACACAAGCGATAAAAAATTTCAATGCTTCAGCTTCCATACCTACTCTACCTCCTTTATGGGATTTAAGGTGTGGGCTTCTTCCAAGTCACCCATTCTTCCGATGAAAACGGTGCCGGCCTGCCATCGCGGCGGCACCGGCGATTCGACTCAATTAGTGTGCATGCTCCATGGCGCCGGTAAAATACATGACCGACAGCAGAAAAAAGACGAACGCCTGCACGAGGGCAACGAAAATACCCAGTGCCATGATGGGCAGGGGGGCAAAGAAGGCTCCGGCCAGAAAGAAAAGGATACCCAGGACGAGCTCGTGGCCCATCATGTTTCCGAAAAGACGAAATGACAGCGAGAGAATCCGCGCCAGATGCCCAATGACTTCGATGGGAAAAATGATCGGTATCATCCACCATACCGGTCCAAGAAAATGCTTGATGTAAGCCGGTCCATGGTATTTGACACCGATGATGTGGGTGAAGATGACCACCACCAGGGCACAGGAGGCCGTGGTGTTGAGATCAGCGGTCGGGGGGAAGAACCCGGGTACCAATCCGATGAGGTTGCCGATGAAGATGTAAATGAAAATGGTCGCCACCAGTGGAAACAGCCAGCGCCCTTCTTCTCCGGTGATATCCACCATAAAATTCTCGATTCCGGAAACCACCAGTTCGAAAACGTTCTGGGCTTTACCGGGAATGAGACTGACGCTCTTGGCAGCGATCCAGCCGGATACCACCAAAAGGGTCATGACCACCCAGGTATAGATCACGTGGGGGTAGGCATGGGCGAAATGCCCCAGTCCAATCGCCTCGAACAGCTTAACGAAGAACAAGTACGGGTGTTCCATCCTTAGACCGCCTCCTTGACCATGAGGTGTTTGAGTTCACACAGCGCTGCCATGACAATGCTGGCCACCACAACGGAGAGACCGACAAAAAGCCCCAGTGGGTTGACGATATGCTGAGAAATCAGAAAGAAGATGATAAGCCCGCTGACAATGAAGCGGACGTAGTATTTCGCAATCACCACATTGTGGGATGACAGATGGGGGGGGGTAAGGGCGTTTCGAAGGGTTCTGGCCAAAAGATGAAAATTGATGGTGACGATCAATCCACCGGACAGGATCCCCAAGGTAAACGTCAACGGAGCGAATATGACACCGGCCATGGTGGCAATTGTGAAAAGCACCCAGTTGGCTCGGGTAACAAAGGTCAGTATGCGCTTCTGGATATCCAAATCCCCGGTATCTTTCTTTCTCCAAGGGCAGAGAGGGCTGCAGATCTTCAGAGCCTTCTGCTTTTCTTGATGGCCAGACCGATATTTCTGAACCCCGCGGCAATGCCCATTAGCAGTCCCACCAGGGTCAGCCACGGGGATGTGTCGAACCGGCGGTCGAGGTAGATGCCCGCAAAAAGGCCGATGAATATAGACAGGGCCAATTGTAACCCGATGCTGCTGAAATAAGCCATTTCTTTCAACCAGCGTCGGGTTTCTCTTTTCATGGGGGCATCCTGCGTGGCGACCCCTTGCTGAGGCTGATCCACTCGAAGGTCCGCACCTACCATATGCCGGTGGTCAAGTCAATGGAAAAGCGGCTTAGGGCGGCCTTGATGTCCCAGGTGTGCAGGCGTCAACCGAGATCGATGGCGTCGATGTCGAACACCGGGCCATCCTTGCAGACATGAAGATATGACTCCTCATTGCCGGCCGGCTTGACGGCACACCCCAGGCAGGCCCCGAGGCCGCAGGCCATGGTTGCTTCCAAGGACACCTGACAGGGAATGCCAAAGCGACTGGCGATGCCCCCTACACAGGCGATCATGCCCGGGGGCCCGCAGGCTGCGATCAGGTCGGGGGGACGCTGCCGTACAGCCTCTTCGAGGGGATGGGTGAGCAGGCACTGGTCCCCCTCGCTGCCGTCATCGGTGGTGGGCACAACCCTGACTCCTGTGGATTCAAACGCATTCCGGCAAAGGAGGTCCGATCGAGAGCGACCGCCCAAAAACACCCGAGAGTCAGTGAGGTCAATGACCTCTTTC
>JASFIA010000235.1:0-5178 GCA_050122915.1 Desulfobacterales bacterium
CGTCTCGAGGGATATGACTGGCCAGGGAACATCCGAGAACTCGAAAATGCCGTCGAAAGGGAATTGATTCTCAGCACGGGTAAGCCGTTGCGATTCGACCGCCTGTCGGTCACTGCACGCCCCTCGCCCGCCGCCGCCATCGGCGAAACGATGGATCGTCTGTCGACGCTCGACGACATGAACAGAGCCTACATCAAACGGGTGCTTAAGTTGTCCCATGGAAAGGTTGAAGGCAGGGGAGGAGCGGCCGATATTCTGGGAATCAACCCAAGCACCTTGCGGACCCGCATGCGACGGCTGGGCATCCCTTTCGGGCGGAAATCGCCTGGGGTCCGACCATGATGCCGCCTTGGAAGCCCGCGCATCTCCCCAACCGGCGGTCGGCCCCCCAAGCCGCTGCCGGAGAAGGGGAGTGACGACCGGGAGATGCTATTCTTCCGTCGTCATCCCAGCGACCTGGCCGGATCCAATGGCATGATGCTCTCTTGATTCCGCCCCCCCTTGGGCAAAGTCATAACTGTTGACCAGCCGGTGGCCCAGCAGGGCCGCAAGCCGCTTCATGAACATCATGCCGTCTTCCGGCTGTCGGGTGCAGATGTTCCAGAAGTCTTCGCAGTCGATCCGAATGACGGTGGTCGGCTCGGAGCACCTAGCAGTGGCGGAATAGACGTCTCTGCCCACAAGACTCGACCAGCCGAAAGATTCTCCGGCTCGGCTGACGGTGAAAACGGTTCGATTTTCATCTCCCACGGACAATTTCACCCGACCGGTAATGAGGGTATAGAATCGTCGTGCAGGGTCTCCCTCCGAAAAAAGCAGGTAACCGGTGTCGAAGGTCTCTTTCTGGCCCTTGTCCATCACCGACTTGATGAACTTATGGCTCAATCCCCAAAAAAGCTCGGCTTGTTTGATAAACATGACAAACCTCCTTGTGATGGGTTCGCAAATTGCCATGCCGTCGGCGGCCGCCAACGGCTCATCCGGCAACCACCGGGGGTGATCTGACACATCCCTTCGAGAACTTGTGGATCCGACTGAGAGGAACCTGAAGCAATGAAGCCATCGTGGAAGAAAAGCGGATTCCAGAAGGATCCGTTGTGAGGAAGTTGTCGGGCCAGTGAAACCGGAACCAGGATCGGCAAGAAAGTGAAGGGGTATCGGAACATCGGTGGTTTTGATCCCACTTTGAAGGTAAGGTGTTGACGGACCCTGTCAACACGGCTGGCGCCGCTTCAAAGCGAGGGGAGATGTCCGATAGAGGTCTTCGCCGGTTGAGCCCGCGGTGTCATCCCATGTCGTTATCCCAAGGGGCTGATCCACCGGTCTTGAATCAGTTACCCTCGGTTTCGGCCCTCCACCTGTTCGCTCAGGAATGTATAAATGGCCGAAAAATCCTCCCGTCCCAATCCGGCCAAGGTGGCCTTGCCGAAGAGATCTTCGGCGAGGGTTGCCGACTGCAGAGGACAGCTGTGTTCGCGGGCGGTCAGAGCCACCAGGCGCAAATCCTTGTGCATCCATTCCAGGGGAAATTGAACCGCAAAGTTGCCCTGACGGATCATTTCCGCTTTGGCTCCGATAAAGGGGGCGGACACCGGCAGATTGGGCAGGGTATCGAGCAAAAAGTCCCTTGGCAATCCAAGCGTCTCGCCAAGGAGCACGGTTTCTGAAAACGCCAGCATAGACTGGGCGAGAAGCGAATTGACGAGCATCTTGAAGGCGGCGCCTTTTCCGGTGCCCCCGATGTGGACGATCTTGCTCCCCATGAGTTTCAACAGGGGCCTTACGGTCTCCAGGTCCCCTTTCTCCCCACCGGCGAGAAAGGTCAGATCACCCGTTTCGGCATGGGGTTTGGTTCCGGCGACCGGCGCGTCGACAAACCGGACACCGAAGCGCGCTGCCGTGTCGCGCTCCTTCCGGGAGAATGAGGGGTTCACCGTCGAGCAGTCGACCCAGATGGCGTTTGTCTTCATCTCGGCAACGAACCCACCGTCACCCAGGGCGACGCGTTCCAGAACCTCCGGAGACGACAGCATCGTGAAGACGACGTCGGCATCCCGCACGGCATCTGCCCAGGAGGCCGCGGGCGAGGCCCCCGATGCCGCCAGCCCTTGAATCGACTCTTTAGAGCGATTGAAAACCGTCAGTGTCACCCCCCCCTTGAGCAGGTTTTTGGCCATTCGGCTTCCCATGATCCCCAGACCAATAAATGTCACGTTCATGTCGGCTCCTTTTTGGATGCCCCAGTCCCCCGGTCGGTGTGGAGCCGACGGGGATTGGCGGCGGTAGGAATCCATTGTCGCCAGCCCAATGGGATCGGCCGGCGGTGCCTCTATCCGTTTACCGGAAACACCCAGGCCGTCAATGCCCTCTGCCGAAGTCCTCCACGGCATCGACAAAGCCCACGATGTTCTCGAGGGGGGCGAAATCAATGTCGTAAGCGGGGGAAATCAGGAGCCCTTCGGGTCCCAGTGTGTCGATCCGATGCCGCACCTCGTCTCGAATCTCCTGGGGGCTGCCCTGGTCCCACATCAGGGCGGTCCCAACGGTCCCCCAGAGAGCCAAACGGTCTCCAAAGGCGGCCTTGACCGCGGCGGCGTCCATGCAGTCGGGCTGGAGGGGATTGATCACATCCACACCGATCCCGATCAGTTCGGGAATGAGAGAAGTGAAATCCCCGTCGCTGTGGTAGAATACCAGGATGTCCGGAGACAACTCCCTGGCAGCCTGGATCGCTTTCTGAAGCCTGGGTTTGAAAAACTCCCGCCACATCGCCGGGCTGATGATCAACCCGGTAGGCATGGCGACATCGTCGTCAAGCAGAAGGATGTCGATGCCGGTCCCGACGAGAATGGCCACGTTGTCGATCAGCATTCGGGCCAACTGGTCGAGCAGATGGTGCGCCAGATCCTTGCGCACCATCAAATCTTCCATAAACGGTTCGAACCCCCTCAGCCGGAGGCCCATCTCGAAGAGTTCCCCTCCCAGATGAGGCGGGCCGCCTGCCACGGCCAGCCCTTGCCTGTGCCATTCCGACACCCGTTCCGACAGGCCTGCCGTCCGTCCGGGGTGGGTCAAGTCCGGCAGGACCAGATCGGAAAGCTCTTCGATGGACCGGACGCCGCCGAGAGGCCGCTCACGGCCCCGCTCGGGATGGTAGGCCCACTCGTAGTATGTCTCCAACTGGCCCAGGTTGCCCACATGAATATCCCGGGGCAGGGACTGGAGATAGGCCAGGAATCCATCCTGGTGGTCCGGAGGATGGAACTCCAGAAAGCGAAGGTCGAGGGGGAATACCTCTTCCGGGGTCATGGGTTCGATGGCCTCAATCCACGGGGAAAAGAATCCCAGAGCCATGGGAACCCGGTCCGGCATTCGACCGTTCAATGTTTCTATGACGCGTTCACGGGGTGTCATAAGTCCAGGTTGCTAACGGACGGTTATCGATAACATCCGGCAAACCGAAGCGATAGGGCATTGTTTGGAGCCTGTCGCTGGCCGGTGTTTGCCCTCCGCCAATCGAGGCGGAGCGCTTTTGACCATAGCGGCTTCAGCGATTCTGATCAACGGTTTCAAACACGGGAGACCATCGGATCCCGCTGCCATCCGGAATGTCCAAGGAGAGGATGAGACCCAGGGCTTACCGGTTGGCTATCGGTCCTTGCCACAGCCCGGGATGAACAGAGCGCTGTCCAAGGTCGGGTTGAAACTGGGCGGAGATGTGTTACTATTTGAGTCCACCCTGCACGGACATGCGGGGTGTTTTTTTTGCCGGCGGGTCGGCAACGATCAGTCCAATACATTCCAAAGGAGCCTGCATGATGACGGATCCCAGTCAAACCACCCTCTACAGCGGCGGCCACCGGGGCACCGAAGCGGAGTTCGGACACCAAGCCGAGAAATGGGGATTGAAAGAAGTGACGTTTTCTTATGACGGACAGACGCCCGCACGGGACCGCGGGCAGGTGGTGCTCAGCCCGGAGGAGTTGAAAAACGGGGATATCAGTATGGAAATCGTCTCCATGCGCATGAATCGCACCTACGCTCGGGTGGAAAAAATAAGGAAGGTGATCCAAACCATCTTTCACATGGTCAACCGGGGCTATCAGGTGTTCGCCGTGGGATGGATCCAGTCGGATGAGACGGTAAAAGGCGGCACAGGCTGGGCGGTAGAGCTGGCCAAGCTGTTCAACCGGCCCCTCAGCGTCTTCGACCAGGAAAAAGCCGCTTGGTTCACCTGGACGGACAAGCGGTGGCAGAAGGACCTCCCTGTGATCTCACACGATACATTCGTGGGCACCGGCACTAGAAACCTGACCGAGGAAGGGAAGGCGGCCATCGCCGACCTTTTCCGCCGCTCCTTCGACGCTTGATACACAGAGGTGACCTTCAAGGGCGGGTCGGGCAGGCCGCTCCAACCGGCTTCCCGGCCCCCTTGGCGATTTTCGGAATCCGTTTTTCCCCGGCCCGGGGTCAGCCACTTCCAGCAACCAACTCGAAGGGCCACCCGACGATTCCGCCCTCCATGAACCAGACCCGATCATAGCCTCTGTGGTTGAGAATCAATTGGGCCTCGTACCCCCTCATGCTGACCTTGCACATGGCCACGATGTCCCGGTCCTTCGGCAATTCATGAAGCCGCTCCCGGAGGGATCCCAGGGGGATGTGCACCACCTCGTAGGGAAGCCGGACTTCCCGGAATTCCTCCGGAGTGCGGGTATCCAGGACCAGGGCATCACCGCTTTCGATTCGCCGCCTTGCCTCGAAGGCGGATATCCCGTTGGCGAGACCGTCCAGTTTGTTGCTCAACACGTGGGCGCAGGTCGCCAGGGGTTCGATGGGAGGGCTGTAAGGGGGTGCGTATGCGAAATCGATGTCGGCCAGCCGGTCGAGGCTCCCTCCGAAAAGGATGACCGCAGCGGCTACGTCGAGATATCCCTTGCCGGCCTCGGACAATCCGGCCACTTGAATCCCCATAAGGCGCCGGTCCCGTTTGAGGGCGATCATCTTGATGGTCAAGGGCTTTGCCCCCATGTAGTGGGGTTTGTCGGGCCCCGCCCAGGTCGCTGTTTCGACGTCCAGCCCAAGGCCCCGGCAGGCCGCCTCCGTCAACCCGGTGCGGCCGAGCGTGAAATCGAACACCTTGACTATCCCCGTGCAGGCAACGCCGCTGAACGCCGT
>JASFIA010000236.1:0-5172 GCA_050122915.1 Desulfobacterales bacterium
TCTCGTGACGGCGGTTCGGTTGACGGCCACGCTGATCCTGGTGGGGGACGTCTATCAACTGCCCCCCGTCGGACCGGGCGCCGCGCTGGCGGACATTATAGGCTCCGGCAACATTCCCGTGTTTCGCCTGGAGCGCATCTTTCGCCAGCAGAGGGAAAGCCCTATCGTGGTCAACGCTCATCGCGTGCGAGAAGGCCGTCCGCCGATTTTCGGGTCCTCCGACTCTCTGGACGACCGCGCCCAGTTTGTCATGATCGAGTCCCATCGGCTTCGGACCGCCGTCGACGTCGTGGTCGACCTGTGCACCCGCCGGATACCAGAGCATTTTCACCTTCATCCTTCAGAGGATATTCAGGTCATCACGCCAATGCACAAGGGTGAGGTGGGAACCGTTCATCTGAACCAGGTTCTACAGCGAACCTTGAATCCACCGAGGCCCGGCGATGCCGAATGGAAGGGGTTCCGGGCGGGAGACAAGGTCATGCACCTGAAAAACAACTATGCCAAAGAGGTCTTCAACGGCGATATCGGCGTGGTTTTTTCCGTCAGTCCCTCCCAAGAACGCATCACCGTCGGATTCGAGGGGCGGGAAATCCCTTACGATATCTCCGAAATCGACGACCTTGCCTTGGCCTATGCCGTTTCCATCCACAAATCCCAGGGATCCGAATACCCCGCCGTGATCATCCCCATGGTGACGCAGCACTACCCTCTGCTGCAGCGCAATCTGCTCTATACCGCCATCACCCGGGGACGTCGACTGGTGGTGATCGTCGGCACCAAGAAGGCCGTGGCGATTGCCCTGAATAACGACAAGCCGCGACGGCGGATGAGCAGTCTCTGCAGCCGGTTGGGGGGTGTTCCGTAATGGTGATGGGCGTGGGCGGGTGCGCCCGGTGTGATTCGTCAGGGTGCGCCGTCAATCCTCCGACGGATCCGAGGCGGCAGGAATCGGCATTTTGAAGAAGGGAACCCCTTCCTCTCGGAGGGTTTTCTCTTCCTGGTCGCTGCTGGTTCCCCGTATGTTGCGGGGCTCGGATACGCCGTAGTGAATCTTGAGGGCCTCTTTGGTGAAATCCGTTCCCACATTGTCGAAATGCTTGTCGACAAAGTCGACGATCTTTCGGTTCAACTCATCGATCCGGGAAGGGAGTTTTGGGGTTAATTTATTGGATTTTATGCCAAATGTGGAGGGTACCCGTGAAACGCAGATGCTCTCACAGACGGGGCAGCTGACCAGCCCTTTACGTTGCTGCTGCTGATAAGCGCCTGCGTTTTCGAACCACCCCTCGAAGGTATGCCCGCTGTCGCATGTCAGATCGTAGGCGATCATTCCTTGAAACTCCGCTTGAACGTCCGTCGATGGAAGCGCTTCCGGTGAAGACCGATCCCCTCGACTCATTTTTCACCATTAGCACACCACCCGCTTCGCTTAAAGTATTGATTGACTTTCTGTTGATTTTCAAACCATTATTGTCTTGGTTTATCAAGCGGTTTTCATGTGGTGCCCTGTAATCAAAAAATAACGCCATTCGATGATGTGTCTACCCCGGAGCCGGGATCGGACGGGTTCGGGCAGGTTTGTCCCTCAGGAACCGGCCTGCCGCCCACCCGGCGTTCCGGAACCGAATGATCCCGGATGATCAAGGAGATGCCTGGAATGTTTCTCAAGACTGTTTCAGCCACAACGACGAAAAACGTCACCATTGGTTTATGGATTTTGCTGTTTCTTGCCGTGGCACACTCGCCCGTCACGGCCCAAACCCGTTATGTCACGGACGAATGGTCCCTGCCGGTTCGGTCCGGACCCGGCACGGATCGGAAAATATTTGCCTTCCTGAAGTCGAGCAATCGCGTCCAGGTGCTCTCTCAGGAAGAGGATTGGAGCAAGATCGTCCTCACCGACGGCCGCGAGGGATGGGTGCTGTCCCGCTACCTTACCATTGAAAAACCCAGCAAGCTTGTCCTTTCGGAATTGCAGAGCGAGCACAGCTCGCTGTCCTCGGAAACCAAGGATCTGACCGAGGAAAACCAGCAGCTGAAATCCGAAAACAAGACCCTCAGCTCGAAGCTTCAGACCATCGAAAAGGATTTCAAACAACTCACCACCGAACACGAGACGCTGCGGAAATCCGCCGACACCAAACGGGAGGAACTGCACAAGTGGATGGTGCTGCTTTTCTCGGGTGCAGGAATTCTGTTTTTCGGCATCCTGCTGGGCTTTTTGTTGAAAAAACCCCGCCGGACTTCCGGACTTCTATAGCGGCAGCGGGGGCCATGACGCCGCACCGACTTCGACACCGGGCATCGTGCGACAGCGGCCGCCTCCCCACTGCGGATGAGCCATGGACGTTCAAACCGATTTTTTGGTTATAGGCAGCGGAATTGCCGGTCTTCAGTTCGCCCTAAAGGTGGCGCCCTACGGCTCTGTCGCCCTGGTTACCAAAAAGGCGGCCATGGACAGCAACACCAATATGGCCCAGGGCGGGATCGCATCGGTTTTTGACCGTCTCGACAGTTTCGACCTGCACATAAAGGACACCCTGGCGTCGGGTGACGGGCTGTGCGATCGGGATGTGGTGGAGATGGTGGTCAGCGACGGCCCCCGGCGCATCCGGGAACTGGTCGCGATGGGCGTCCGTTTCACCACCAATGACGCTGGAGAGGAGCCTGGATCCTCGTCGCTGCATTTAGGCCGGGAGGGCGGGCATTCCAGAAACCGGATCGTCCATACCCAAGATATGACCGGTCGCGAGGTGGAAAGGGTCCTGGTCGAGAGGGTAATGGCCACCGACCGCATTACCCTTTTCGAAAACCATCTGGCAGTCGATCTGATTATCTATTCGACCCGAATGCGTCGGGGCGGCATTACCACCGCGCAAAACGCCTACTGCTGCGGCGCCTATGTCCTGGACACAGAGCGGAAGCAGGTCAAGACCTTCATCGCCCGGGTGGTTCTGCTGGCGACTGGGGGGGCCGGCAAGGTCTATCTCTACACCAGCAATCCCGACATCGCTACCGGAGATGGCGTGGCCATGGCATACCGGGCCGGGGCCACCGTCGCCAACATGGAGTTCGTCCAGTTTCATCCCACCTGCCTGTATCACCCTGAAGCCAAAAATTTCCTGATTTCCGAAGCCGTCAGAGGGGAGGGCGCCGTTCTGATCGATCGATCCGGCCGCCCCTTCATGGAGGACTACGATCCCCAGAAGGATCTGGCGTGCCGAGATGTCGTGGCGCGTGCCATCGATACCGAGCTCAAGCGAAGCGGAGACGATTCCGTGTATTTGGATATTTCCCATCGGGATGCCGATCACATTCGGAAGCGGTTCCCAAACCTCTGGGCCAAGTGCATGGATTTCGGCATCGACATGACCACCGACCCCATTCCGGTCGTGCCGGCCGCCCACTACATGTGCGGGGGCGTTGCAACCGACTCGGACGGTCGGACCGATATCCACGGTCTATTTGCCGTCGGTGAGACGGCCTGCACCGGTCTCCACGGCGCCAACCGATTGGCCAGCAATTCCCTCCTGGAGGCTCTGGTGTATGCCCACCGTTCCGCCCAACAGGCCGTCAGGGAGTTGACGTCCTCGGAAGGCTATCCCGACATCCCCGAGGCCCCCCTCTGGGACGATGTGGGCACCACCGACAGCGACGAGCACATCATGGTGAGCCAAAACTGGGATGAAATCCGTCGGTTCATGTGGAATTTCGTGGGTATCGTCCGCTCCGACAAGCGGCTTGAGCGGGCCAAGCGCCGAATCGAGATGATCCAGAAGGAAATCCACGACTACTATTGGAACTTTCGGATAACCGCCGATCTCATCGAGCTCAGAAATATCGCCGTGGTGGCCCAACTCATCATCCAAAGCGCTTCCCATCGAAAGGAAAGCCGGGGCCTCCACTACAATATCCAATACCCTGAGCGAAACGACGAGCGGTGGCTGAAGGGGACCCTGCAGAGACGCCCTGTCGTAGGCTGATCACTACCCTCGGCCGCCCTATAAATCCTCCGGCGCAAAGGCCACCACTTCATCGACCGCCACCGCATCGGCAAAGACCATGACAAGCCGATCCACACCCAGGGCGTTTCCGGCGGCAGCCGGCATGGCGTCCAGTGCTTTTAAAAACGGTTCAGGCATCGGTGGCTTCTTTGTCCCCCCGCCGCCCCGCGCATCCAGTTCGACCTCAAAGCGGCGCCGCTGTTCCTTGGCATCGGTAAGCTCGCTGAACCCGTTGCAGAGCTCAAGCCCCCCCAGATAGAGTTCGAACCGCTCTGCGATGTCGGGTTCATCCTCCCGCAGCCGGGCCAGAGCCCCGCAGGCCGCCGGATAGTCCACTAAAAACAAGGGGCGGTCCGCCGGCAACCGCGGTTCGATCTCAAGGGCCAGCCATTCGTCGAAGCGGCCCTCTGCGAGCGCCTGCTTCACCGAACCCGGCGCATATCGGTCAAAGGCCTCCGCCACCGTCATCCGCCGAAACGGTTCCGAGAGGGTGATGGTTCGGCCCTGGTAGCGAATGGGGCTGCCATCACCGACACGATTGGCCACTGCCCTGACCAGGGCTTCGGTTTGGGCCATCATGTCCAGGTAATCGTGACCGGCGGTATACCATTCCAGCAGGGTGAACTCGGACAGGTGGCGGACCCCGCGTTCCCCTTGTCTAAAGCATCGGCAGATTTGGAAAATACGGTCGAGACCTGACGCGAGAAGTCGTTTCATGCACAGTTCGGGGGAGGTGTGCAGCCACCATCCCTCCGAAGACAACGGTTCGATATGGGCTTCCGGCGCCGGTGCGGGTATCCGGATCGGTGTCTCCACTTCCAGATATCCCTTCGAATGAAAGAAACGGCGGATGGCCCGAATGATCTGATCCCTGAGGAAGAGGTTGCGTTGCTGCTGTATGTTGGGGAAAGGGGGCACGGTTCGCTTTCCGGGTCGAGGATAGGGGCGGTGGACGGACCGCTCCGGTTATTGTCGCACCCGGTAGGCGTCCGATGGCCGGTCTTGGAGGAAGACTATGTCGAAAGTTTCCAAATCGCCCGTATCATACCAGTTTATCGCTGTCTTCCGGCAGGAGGGGCAGGCCCCCAGGGGGATGTGGATCGCCAGAATCCGGCGGCCCGGATCGGCTTTGGAGTCGATCCGAATGGCACCGGCACACGTGCTG
>JASFIA010000237.1:0-5131 GCA_050122915.1 Desulfobacterales bacterium
AAGTATCGCCAGAACGATCTTGATTTTTTTCATTCGGAGACTCCGCTTTCTGAGGTAAGGGTTAAGGCCTCGAAGTGGGGTTTCAGGTTCCGATAGGTGGATTCGATGTGTTCGGGAATCACCCGCACATCCGAAAAAACGGTCAGGGCGTTGACATCCCCGTACCATCGGGGGACGATGTGAAAATGAATGTGCTCTTCCACGCCGGCGCCTGCGACTTTTCCCAGATTCAGTCCCACATTGAAACCATCGGGATTCATGCTTTTCTTTAGAATGCCGACGGATGCCTCCACCATGCCCAAAAGCGCCGCCATTTCATCTCTGACAAGCTCGTGCAATGTCGACAGATGCCGAACCGGGGCGACCAGGAGATGCCCATTGCTGTATGGGAACTTGTTCATGACGACCATGGTCAGGCGCCCGCTGAAAAGGGTGAGGTCGTTCCGGTCCCCAAGGGCGCTGCAAAAAATACAGTCGCTCTCCTTCTCTTTCTGGATATATTCGATGCGCCACGGGGCCCACATGGTCTTCATGGTATCCGCATCCTTCAAGGAACGGCAGATTCATCGGACTTCGCGTTAGTTCAACTACTCTTTTTGCCTTAGAAATTCAACCCCTTTTTGCCTTCAAGGAAACCACTTCGACGGCTCCCCATGCACCCATGCGATCCCCTTTGATCGCCACAATCCCCTCCACGCCTTCCCTGGATCGGGCCCAGTCGACGGCGGCGGCTATGTCTCCCCGGTGACGGATTCGGTTTGCCGTTGCAGTGGCAAGGGCATCGGCGGCGGCCGCGGATCGAGACAGTATGCAGGCCGCATCCGCCCGGCCCCGGCTCACGGAATGACCGACCGAAGCCGACGACGTGCAGATGCCCATGGGTCCCACGGGTCCGTTCAGACGAATGCCGATGGCCATACTCAGAGGAGACTCGCCGGCATAGATCCCCACAACGGCCTCACGGTCGAGGGCCATGAAGAGATCGCCGCCGTTTTCCACCACGACTTCTTTGGAGCCTTCAAGGAGGGCATATCCAACCGTCTCTGCGATGGCCCCGGCCACAGCGGCCATCGGCCCAACGCCGGCGGCGGCCGAGGCGGAGACCATCGATTGAATCAATCGCGGTGCCGGCACCGTCAGGGGCCAGGGAGCCATTGCCGTCAAAAACCCCGGATACTCCCGGATAAACGCCAGTAATTGCCCTCTGGCCTCGATCACGACCTCCCGGCATCGATCGGGCTCGGAAGCCGAGGCGTGAACCTGAAGGTCGGTTTCTTCGACGCAAACGCCATAGGCATGCAGGCCGGAAATACCGGAGATACGACGGTATTCCCTGTTTTCTCCTGGGCGGACAGCCGGGCTATTGGGGGAAGCGGTCATCGAAGAGGGGCTCCAGGCCGGGCTATGGGCTAGCGGATTTCGGGGCTTGGACGAAGCGATTCCGGACATTGACGTAAAAAATACTGATCCGTCATACCGGCAATGAAATCCCTTACGATTTCCGCCGGGCAGTGATGGTCCATGTAGGTGTCGTCCATCCCCCTGAGAAATCCGTCAAAAATCACCGAGGTGCGGTTTTCCGATTCGATATCGTCTATATACCGATTGAACAGCAGTCGAAACAGGCGGCGAATCTGATCGGTGTGGCGCTTGATGGCCGGATTGAGGTAGATGCGTTCGAGGTTGAACTCTTTGAGACGGATCAGGGCATCGGACACCTCTGGGCTGAAAGCGATCCATGGCTCGTGAAAGCTCTGACGAATCACGTCGGTCACTAGGTGGTAGACGATCGTTCCATTCGTGTCTCCCAGGACGGCGGTCACCGATGAGGGCAGGTCCCGGCGACGGATCAACCCGAGACGGATGGCATCCTCGATGTCCCTGCCGATGTAGCTGATGGTGTCGGCCATCCGTACCACACATCCCTCGAGGCTCATCGGGATCAGAGGGGTTTCGGGCCGTCGGGTTTTGGCTTTCATATCGGCATCCAGGTCTTCGAAGGATTTTTGTCGCTTCGGCCTGAGCAGCTGATTGTGCACCTCCCCGTCATGGCACAAGATGCCGTCCAGGGTTTGGAGACAAAGATTCCATCCTCGCCCTTTTCTTTCCACCCGGTCGAGAAAAAGCACGCTCTGGAGATTGTGATGGAAGTGCCCGATACCGCTCTCGAGACAGAGCTCCGAAAGGAACCGCTCACCGTCGTGACCAAAGGGCGTGTGACCGATATCGTGCCCGAGAGCGATGGCTTCGATCAGGTCCTCGTTAAGCCCGAGGAATCTTCCGATGGTTCGCGCGGCTTTGGAGACCAGTTGCACGTGGAGGACGCGGTGGGTGATGTGGTCGTTTCGGATTAGATAGAAGACCTGGGTTTTGTCGATATATCGGGTGTAGGCCAGGGAATGCAGTATCCGGTCGACGTCAAGGGAAAACGCCTGACGGTAGGTTCCAGACCGACGGGGTTCGGGTTGGCGCCTCTTCCCGTTGACGCTTGGTGTGGCTATCGGCGAGAGAAACGCCTGCTCCCGTTCTTCGAGCGCCTCACGGATCATGTCCAAACTGTCCACGCTAAATCTCTCCTCTGTCGATCAGGCCTTCCATCAGCCGATGGTAGTCGATCCCCGCCCGCCGGAATCCTTCCCGCCCGTATTTCATGTTGGCCTCGATCACGAGAAACCGTCCCTCGTGTTCGTGAATGTCGATTCCGACGTCGTCGAAACCGCATCGCTCGGCCGTCAACAGCGCCAAATCTGTCGCCTCCTCAGGAACTGGGTCGAGGAAGATCCGACCGCCGACGGATAGATTGGTTCTGAATTCACCTGCCTGGGCCTCCCGCCAATAGGCATGAACCGCACATCTGCCGATAACCACCACCCTGATGTTCCGTCTCGCCGGCAGGAACTCCTGTATGTAGGCGGCATGGGTCTGCCGACAGTAGGATTCCAAGTCCCTGTGACTGGAGATAAGATACACCCCCCTGCCTTGGGAGGACCCTCGGGGGATTTTCCCGACGAAGGGATAACGAAAATAGTCCGGAATCTGCCGATGGGACCTTTTGCCATAGAACACCCGTGTTCTGGGGTGGGGCAGTTTCTGCATGGTGAACATCGCCGTTTGACGAATCTTGTCCTGAATCAGCTTGTAGTTGTGATAGCTGGGGAAGGTGGGTTTCCCCATGGTATTGAAGAGATCGGCATAAAAGGCGGTCGGATAGTAGATGCGGTCGGCGCCGGTGATCCACTCCTGTTCGTCGGGGGAGTAGTCATCGAAATTGGGTTTCACGCCCAGGGTGATGACATTGTGACATCGACGCAGTCGGGTTCCAAGGGCAATCCGCCGTTTTTCCGGTACCATTACGGTTCCCCTCGCTTCCGGCGGTTCCACGTGGGCGGCGTCAGAGCGCGCTCTCCCCGGGAGTGAGTATGAACAGCAGGGGATCGACCTCCCCGCCGACCGTGGTCCGCTCCAACTTGAGGTCCAGGACGGATCCGTTTCCCCCTTCAAACAGAATTCGAGAGGGCAGCCGATAGCGGTCGATTCGGCGATACCCGCTGAGCCGGACCCGCCATTCCAGCTCCCCACCTTTCCCGACAGCCTCCATCAGGGTCAGCATGGGCTCTGGAGAGGCAGCGGCATAGGTAGCCCGGTAGCGCCGTTCCCGCCATCGGGTCTCCATCTCCAGCTGGTTGCCGGATGAAGGGATTCGACGGGCCCGATGGAAATCGACCTCGGGCAGGCGGCCGCAGATCAATGATATCAAATCCCGGGGGGCCACTGACAGGCCGATGAGTCTCTCGAGCGGATCGCTTTCCAGGGAACGTTTCACCAGCCGATCCTCTCGATGATCGACGAGGTAGACGGCACTGCCTTCCGTCGCAAAGGTAATGAGAGGAAGGCCGGAAATCGACCTAACGGCCATGCGAATCCGACTGGGAGGCTGCAGGATCAAGGCCATCCGCTCGTTGACAGGCCGCTGGTCGGGGATACGCAGCGCGATGCTCCCGACGGCCCTCAGGGAGGCCAAATCCGAATTGATCGCGGTCAGCTCGTCATGGAGCAACCGCGTCCCATCGGCGTCGAAGAGACGTTCCCGGGAGGGACCTGAAAAGACCGCGCAACCCGTCGAAAGCGCACAAAGGACCAGACAAAGAGCGACACACAGCGGGGGCCTGAATCCTTTCCGGTCAGCGGGCATCAAGTGGAATCGCTGCGGGTTTCCCGGCTGGGAGAAAAGGGACGGTCGAAGTGCCGTACCGGTCACGAGGGATCCTTGTCTCCGGCGGGCTGGGCTTCCATCATCCGTATTTTTTCGACCAGCCCTTCTCGGTCGTCCTCCTTGGCCTCAAGGGAGCGCCGGTAATACTCGAGAGCCCTTTTGGAATCGCCGAGCATTCGGTAGGCATCACCGACATGCTCCATGATAATGGGGTCTTCCGGTGCGAGTCGATGGGCTTCGAGAAGCACTTCCAGCGCTTTGTCATAGAGACCTTTCTGGTAATACACCCATCCCAGGCTGTCGGTAAAATAGCCGTCGCCGGGTTTGAGTTCCATTGCCTTTTTGATCATGGCCTCGGCCTCGTCCAGCTGAATCCCGAGGTCCGCATAGGTATAGCCCAGATAGTTCAATGCATTGGCATGATCAGGGCTTATTTCGAGCACCTTTTTCATGGTGGCGATGGACGCTTCTTTTCGGTTCATTTTATCGTAGAGGACGGCAAGCTCGAAATAGGTCTTGTCATTCTCGGGGGCCAGATCGATGGCCTTGAGAAGCTCTTTTTCCGCTGCGGCCAGGTCGCCGGATTCTTCGTAAAGCTGCCCCATGTAGAGACGAAGCTCGGCATTGTCCGGCTCTCGCTCGATCACCTCTGAAAGGTAATCGATGGCATCCTGGCTTCGGCCGTTGTTGTGGTAGAGCAATGTCGCCTGAAGCACCGCATCCCTGTACCGCTGAGAATTTGGCGACACCCGCTGGTAATGCCAAAGGGCTTTATCCACCGATTCCAATCGCTCGAAAGCAAGACCCGCCAGAAAATGGTAATCGGAATTGCCTGGTTTGATTTTCAGCAGGGTCTCGAGCACGTAGGCCGCTTCTTCGTTCCGGTCCCTTTCGATAAAAAATTTTAAAACAGACCGG
>JASFIA010000238.1:0-5130 GCA_050122915.1 Desulfobacterales bacterium
GCCAGGCATCCAAAATGAGGGTCAGCAGTGAGATCGGCACCAGAATTTTGTACATCCAGATGGCTCCCGACCATCCCTTCCGAGTGCCCTGCTTCAGAATGCAGCGCCACAGAGGCGTTTTGGACGTTTCGGAGATAGGCGGTGTCGCTGTCATCGGCAATTCGATCCCAAGGCGTTGTCAAGCAGAAAAGACGTAAAGACCGTTTCGACTATCACAGCCCACCGCGGAAGGGAAGCGCAAACCGGTCCCCGGAAGGTTTGAAAAGGCATCGGATCCTCCGCAGCAGACATTGGGGGTTGACCCCGCCCCCTGTCAACCGTCCGATGTATCCGCCGCCAGCCCCGACTCGATGCCTGTCGATCGGATTTCCCCATGCCGGAAACACCGCACCAAGTGGTCGTTGACCATGCCGACGGCCTGCATGTAAGCATAGCAAATCGTCGGCCCGACGAAACGGAACCCTCGGTTTTTTAGATCGATGCTCATGACCCTGGAGATGTCCGTTTCCGTCGGCACCTGGTCCATGGTCTCCCACGCGTTCTGTATCACCCGCCCCCCCGTAAAGGACCAGATGTAGGATGAAAAGTCTCCGTATTGAGCCCTCACATCCAGCAATCGCTTGGCATTGTTAACTGCCGCTGCCAGTTTCAAACGATTTCGGACGATTCCCGGATCTGTCATGAGTCGATCGACGCGCCGGTCATCGAATCGGGCAACCGCCTCGGGATCGAACCCATGAAAGGCGCGGCGAAAATGATCGCGTTTTCGAAGAATGGTAAGCCAACTGAGTCCAGCCTGGGCGCCTTCCAGCACCAGAAATTCGAAAAGGCTTCGATCATCGAGCACCGGCACACCCCATTCATGGTCGTGATAGGCAACATAGAGTGGGTCGTTTCCAGCCCACGGGCAGCGAACCGGGGGCGAAACCGCAACCGGCGTCATGGCATCGACCTCCTTATTTTGGCGGTGTCGATCTGGGAAGACTGAAAGGCAGGGGCTACCGCAGAAACCGGTAGACGGATCCAGACAGAGCGAAATCCCGGCAATGAAAGGGAAGCTGGCCCGTTCAAGGGGCCCTGCCCGTCCCATTTGGGGGACTATCCGAACAGGTAGAAGCCGATGGCTTTCATGTGGGGGTCGGACGGATCAACAGAACCGAACTCGGTGCCCAGTTCCGCACCGTCGACCTTCCGGATAATCACTTCCTTCTGGATAAAGGAGTGTTTTCGATCATCCAGGTGAAACTCGACGAAAAGCGCCTCTCCAGGGGTCAGTGGCCGGATGTCCTTCAATCGCAACTTTAGTCCGGTGCGGGAAACGTCGCTGACGATCATCTGCCCCTTGCCGGTGTACCGGCCGTCGACCAGCTGGTAATACGTTCCCTCCAGATTCACCGGCTTCCTGAACTGACGGCGTCGCTCCAGCACCACGGGATAATGGCATCCGCATGGACACTTGACCTTAATCTTGACCGCCCTGTTCAGTTCCTTGTACTGGGTCACATCCACGATGCGGGTTGCCTCGCATTCCGGACAGGTGAAGGTGGCCTTGTTCTCGCCGGTGACGAAAACCTTGTGCATGGTGATCTCCCCTGAGAGATGAAGAACGCCCCTTACTGTCCCCCGGCACAACGCGATTGAAAGAGAG
The DNA here is from genome assembly GCA_050122915.1 of Desulfobacterales bacterium. Classification (GTDB taxonomy): domain Bacteria; phylum Desulfobacterota; class Desulfobacteria; order Desulfobacterales; family UBA5852; genus CALNZV01. The sequence continues at coordinate 1,649 of JASFIA010000238.1, forward strand.
AAAGCGGTGGACGGGCATCTGAAATCACCGCTGACCATACCCCAAAATCAAACCGAAATCAATCACTTGAGAATAGTAACACCGATAACGCCGACAGTCATCGAAGGGCGGGTAGAGGCCGTCGGTCGTCGATGGCGCATCCCGTCGATGGAACCGGCATGGCGACGATTGGACGCAGCTCATTGGAGTGGAGTGCGGTAGAAATCCGGAGCCTATCCAGGAAGTTCCCAGTGGGCCGGGAGGCTCTGGAGGCCGTGGTCGAGGGCTATCCTTTGCGCATCAATCCGCATTTCATGAGCCTCATTCAATCGGTGGGCGATACCAAGGGCCTGCGGGCCACTCCGCGGATGAGGAGGTCCCCCCCTCCACCCCCAGTTAAGGCTTGCAGGAAGAGGCTGAGCAGTCTCCTGCTGCCTGCATCGTCCACCGGTATTCGAACCGGGCGATTTTCTGGCTTCCCGGCAGTGCGCCGTCCTCTGCCTGTGTCGTTTTGGAAAACACCGGCTCGGTATTGGAGCCGTTCCGCCCAGGTCCGATTCTATCGACGCCCTGGGCGGCATTCGAGAGAACCGGTCCTTCGAGGAGGTGATCCTTTCAGGCGGCGATCTCCTCATGCGTTCCGACGAACGGATCGAGGATATCCTGGCGCGAGCGAGACACATCACCCGCGTTGAGGTCATCCGGAACCACAGCCGGATGCCCGGAACGCTGCCTCAGCGCATCACGCCTCAACTGGCAACCCCCACTCCAAGGAATCTCATCCCCACTGAGTCATTACTCATTTCAAAGATCCCGCCAAAGTCGGCGGACTGTGGCCCAGGGGCATATTCCCGGACGACGCATTCCTCGGTATGTGGCGGAAATGCCAAACGGGGAAGGTAAGATGGCGGTTCTTTCCCAGGACGGGCCCAGTAGGTGAAAAAATGAATCGGGTGCAAGAACGACCGGGGGAAGGGCTCGTGCCTGCCGGGGCTTGATTGAGACCGATCCTGAAGAATGCTCATTCGTTGCCGCGACGGCAGGCAGCGCTGGTGATCGGCGCATTGGGTCAGTGCGCCGGTGGTCATTCGGATTCGGCTTCCCCCTCAGGCCCCAGCATCTCTTCCGCTTCCATCCACATCACGTTGATGATGCCGAAAGCGCAGGCCAGAAGAACGCCCAAAATCCAGGAAAAATACCACATCCTCTCCTCCTGCTCACATCCGATGGACGGCCCCGGGATCAATAGGCCGTATGGGTTTCTTTGCGAATCGTCTCCTCGTTCAGTTTCCCCCGCATGACCCGATACACCCAACTCGTGTAAACGAGAACGATCGGGAGAAAGACGACGACGGCGATGAACATTAGATTGAGCGTCCGATGGCTGGATGTCGCATCGAAGGCCGTCAAACTGCTGTTTAGATCGGTGCTGGAGGGCATCACAAATGGAAACATGGACAGTGCCGCAGTCAGAATCACGCCGGACAAGGATAGACCGCTGAACACGAACGCAATCCCGGGGCGGTTGACAGGGGTCACGATTATCGCCAGCACCGCGCCGGCGATGGCCATCTCCGGCGCCAGCATCATCCACGGGTAGGGGCGATAATTCTGCATCCATCCGCCGGTAACCACTTCGACGGTCTTGGCCAGGGGACTGACGACACCCCCGGGATCCGGCATAGCGGCAATCCGGTATCCCTCGAGCCCGAATGCTTGCCAAATCCCGGCTCCGGAGAAGGCCACCGTGAACAACAAACCAGAGAACAGCACCGCTTTCCTGGCACGGGTACTGATATCCCCCTCCGTTTTTAACTGGAGAAATACCCCGCCATGCATCATCAACATGGCGAGGCTGACCACACCGGTCAGCAGAGCGAACGGATTGAGGAGCCCCCAGAAGCTGCCAGTGTAAAAAGACCGCATGAAGCCGTCGAAATGAAAGGGCACTCCTTGAAGCAGGTTGCCAAACGCCACACCGAAGACCAGGGCAGGCACAGCACCTCCGGCAAACAGCCCCCAATCCCAGGCCGCCCGCCATCCGGGTGCTTCCAGCTTGCTTCGGTACTCGAAACCCACCGGCCGGAAGAAGAGGGCAAACAAAACCAACAGCATGGCCCAATAGAAGCCGGAGAAGGCCGCCGCATAGACAACGGGCCAGGCGGCGAACAACGCCCCCCCCGCCGTAATGAACCAAACCTGGTTGCCTTCCCATGTGGGGCCGATGGCGTTGAGGACAACCCGCCGCTGCACATCGTCTCTGCTCACGAAAGGCAGCAGGGCGCCGATGCCTAGATCAAAGCCCCCGGTGAGGGCAAAACCGATTAGCAGAACACAGACGAATACCCACCAGATGATCTTCAGGGTATAGTAATCGAACAGCACCATTTTGGGATCTCCTTTGAATCGGGTCTCAGGAGGCCATGCCCGGCTCGACGTCGGATTCGAAGTGATACCGACCCGTATGCAGGGCACTGGGGCCGATACGAACGAACTTGATCATCAGCACCATCTCGGCGATCAGCAGAACAGTGTAGAGCAGCGTCAGACCCGCGATACTACCGATGAGGTCCCCCGGGGTCAGGGACGACGCCGACAGATACGTCGGCAGCACATCGCCGATGGACCACGGCTGTCTGCCGTATTCGGCCACGAACCATCCGGCCCAGCAGGCGATCCACGGCAATGGGAGGCTCACAAGAAGGAGCTTCAAAAGCCACCGTTTCTGTTCGAAAACCCGCTTGGCGCAATAGTAAAAAGACATGCCGATCAGGGCCAGAAAAAAGAATCCCAGCCCCACCATCAGCCGGAATCCCCAAAACATCGCGGCCACGTTGGGTATCGTGTCCCGGGCGGCGGCCTTGATCTGGGCATCGGTGGCGTCTAGGATATTCGGAGTGAACCGTTTCAGCAGCAGACCGTAACCCAAATCGGTTTTGGTTGCCTCGAACTGTCGCACCGTTGTATCGGAACGGTCACCAGACCGCAATTTCTCCAAAAACCCGTACGCCATGATGCCGTTTCGAATTCGGATTTCGTTCTCGGCGATGAGGTCCTTGATCCCGGGGATGGGTTTATCCAGAGAGCGGGTGACGATGATGCCACCCACATAGGGGATTTTGACGGCATTGCGCGTGGTTTGATCCTCCTGGTCGGGGAATCCGAATAGGGTGAAGGCACTCGGAGGAGGATCCGAATCCCAGTGGGCCTCCATGGCAGCCAGTTTGACCTTCTGCACCTGACCGGTGACAAATCCGCTCTCATCCCCTAAAACGATCACCGACAATATGGAGGCGAGGCCGAAGCCTGTCGCCACAGCAAAGGACCGGCGTGCAAAGGCAAGGTCCCGGCCCTTGAGAAGATAAAAGGCGCTGATTCCCAATACGAAGAGGGACGCGGTGACATATCCCGCGCCGACGGTGTGGACGAATTTTACCTGGGCAACCGGGTTGAAGAAGAGTTCAGAGAAACTGGTCAACCCCATTCGCATGGTTTCGTAGTTG
>JASFIA010000239.1:0-5118 GCA_050122915.1 Desulfobacterales bacterium
CCATCGCCGACCTTGAGGCCATTGAGGACATCCATCCAGGGCATATCGCTGAAGGAATTCAATATCGCAGCCTGGATCGGTTCGGGATGTCCTACTAAATCCGGCGCACCGTCCGAAACCGAATCAGACCCTCGTTTCCCGCTGATCGCCGACAAACCCTTTCTGGCGCATCCAAGCCACTTCCATCGCTGCAGCAACCCATTTCGCTTCATTTTACTTGCATGCCACCTATGGGCTTTTTACCGATCCTATTGGTATTTCCAAACGGCAGCGGACTCGGTCTGCCTTTGGACCAGGGTATCATCAAGAACCACGGGGTCTGATTAGAGCCCACGGCAAATCCGGCAAGGGATGACGGTTCATTGTCCTGTTGCCGGCGTCGGAAAGGCCCTTGTCGTCCCATGCGCAGGAAACGACCCTGATGAAGCCAAAGCCACCCATCAGAATGCCATCCAGTCGGTGTCAAACAGTTCCATGGGGGGGTGGGGAGTTGCCGGTGATCCAATCGATGCCACCCCCGAGGGGCCGGTCCAACAAACCCTCGCGGGGAAAGCGCACATCGACAACAGGCGGGGGCGGGAGTGTTGTCAAGATCTCAACGGGCGGTAGGCTTAAATATCCCGGATAAAATCCTGAATCAAGGAGTCGGCATAATTGAAATCTATTTCGGAACGCTTTTCAAACGCCAAATCTTGATTGGCATTTTTGAGTTTTTTCAGCAGGCTGAGGATGATCAGCATCAATATCTTGTTGCCGGCCCTTGGATTGTCACGAATAAAGGTCATCAGATTGCGCTTGTGGATTCGGACCGCCAAGGCCTCCTCTGAACATATGACACTGGCGGTTCTCTGCTCGGAAGTAAAAATGGCTGCCTCGCCGAACATCTCCCCGGCTTCAATGGAGGAAATGAAGACTTCGTCGTCATTGAGGTCTTTGAAGCTAACATCCGCAGATCCCCTTACGATTGCAAAGAGGTAATCCCCGGTCTCGCTTTGGGCGAGAATTTTTTCTCCCTTTTGATAATGAACCGCCTCCGCAAGGTTCAGCAATCGTTCCAGTTCCTCTTCGGTCAAATGATAGAAGAGGTCAACGGCTCGAATATCGGCCAGATATGGGGTCATATCCACTAAATCGACCATGACGGCCTCCCTGTGTGTTTCGCCTTGTCTAAAGCAGTGGTCAACATATAGAAATACTTCGAAAGAGTCAAGGTGGTAAAACCATGGTTTTATAAGGAGATCGAGCCTAAAACCACGATTGGAATCTGCGCTGCGCCGCCGTTGAATCGTTGACTTTCGAAGTCTGAACGATCAGATCCTCGGCACCGATTGGGGTGTATGTCGGTGGCCCCGGACGGATTTAGTCGGACTTCAGAGGGTTGATTTCAATCGATGGGTTCATTATGATTTCGATGAGATACACAATGGTCGCCAAGTGGATGGAAGCATATCGATGAACGCCCTGGCATACCTCACCAAAGAAAGGATTGGCAATGAAGGAAGACTGGAAGCAGCAATTGGAATGCGCGATCTCGTGTTCGTCGTGCAGTTCGTCGATTGGCCCCAAGGATCTGCGGATTCTGTCCGCATACACCCACAAACCCATCTGTATGCCGTGCAAGAAGAAGGAAGAGGAGCGGGAGGATTATCCAGAGATTTCCAAGAAAATGATCGGCTCCTGCATGGCCGATTCAGAGATCCTGTACGGAGACCCCGGAGCGTTTTGTTACCACCATTTTTATCCCTTCAAGTGCTGACGGCACCCGTTGACTCCGCCATAGAGGGGGGATCGATCCATTCGGGGCCATGCCCCATCAGTCCAGCATCTGGAAGGAAGAAAGCGCTCTGATGATCGGTTCCTCTCGCCCGTGAATCACATCGCCGACGGCGATAGCGGTTTGCGTGTCGTCGTTCTTGGAAACAAAGATCAACTCACCCTCATCCCAGACCCGAATCAGGTCGTTGGGATCGCCCCCCATCTCCTCCTGATAGATTCTTCTGATCAGGTTTCCCATCTCTGTCAGTATGGTTTTAGGCATGCGGCCTCCCTCCCTGTTGTGCGGTGGCGGAACGGCAGTCTTTTTCAGCCGTTCACTCCGCACTATTGGTCCCTCATGGGCTGCCGTCAACACCACCCGACGTCGGCCCGAGGCTATGCGGTGGGCACAGAGGCCTCCGATGCGGACTCGGTTTCAAGCCTGGGGCGGCAGCCTGCCGCCCGGAGTCAGCAGGCTCAGGAAAAGCCGGCCCCGCCTTTCGGGCGCTGACTGCTGTTGCCAGAAGAGCAGCAAACAGCGGTGCTCATAAGCCTTTTTACCCGAGTGTCAGAGCAGCCGGGACATGCCACCGGATCCCGATCCGATGCGAAAACTAGCATTTCGAAGCAACAGCCGCACGCTTCGCATTGATATTCGTAAAGCGGCATGGTTTCTAAAATCCTTTCTGTTGGTAGGGTGGAAAGACCGTCTGAGGGTATCCTCCGCACGGCGGACTCTCCTCTCGGGTGAAGCCATCACCGGTTTTCGGCTTGAGGGTCGGACGATTCGCCCCCCACGCGGAGACCCATCGGGATGGGAATGCCCTTGGCATCGGTTAATTTACAGTTATCTTACCCCCGGGCTCTCAACGGCGAGACTGGCGGAAGCCGCTGTTCGAAACAGCCACGAACCGGCCTGCGCAGGCACGCCCGCCAACGATGATTTCCACGTGGTTAAGCGCCCTTAACGATGGCTGGCTGAGGAGACCGCGCTAAAATGTCGCAAATAATCGCTTGTAAATCAACAACGGGAATCGTCCTCGGGGCCGATTCATCTGCCGTTGAATTTGGAATGGATGGAACCGTCAGGCATCGACCTATCCAAAGGCTCCATGTCCTGACGGCAAAATCAGCCATACTTGCAGGGGGAGCCTCCGAAGGAGAGGCCATCTGCCGGGAACTGAAAGCCTTCGTCAAAGAGGAGAGGTTGTCATCCATCGATGATCTGTTGCCGGCTGCCCTTTCCTTTTTATCCAGCGCTTATAGCGAGTTCATGACGAAAAGATGCGAATTCCATCCTGTGGACCCAATTCATCACCTTCATTTTATTTTGGCCGGGATTTCCGATACCGCCTCCGCTGACCCATTCCGGATTCATCTGATCTGGACCAAAAAAAAGCGGCCGCAGCTGGACAGTGATGACGTCGAGTCGGTCTATGCGGTCCCCCGAATGGTCGGCCTCGAACATAGGCTATATCAGAAGTGGCGTGAAAACCTCCCTGCGAGTGTTGCGATGTCGGCCGTAAAGGAGGCGTTCCGAAGACAGGCCGAGGTCCATGAGGAAATCAACGGACCTTTCGCTTTCGGCGTACTTAGCCGTGACGGATTCGAGGATTTCTCCGGGTGAATCACAGCGGAAACCTTTCCGTAGGACGCCATATCCAGCCGCCGCGGCTGCCTCTGATCATGCATAGACCGTCCATAGGCGTGCCTGAGTGGCGGGTGAGTGCTTCCGGGGCATTGTCGGCAATCGGTTGTTGAATCGCGCCCTTCCGACGGCCCATCAGCCGTTTCAGGCATTTCCCACGCGCCCTGTTGCACGGTGGGCGTCTTTACTGTATAGTGCGCCAAATTAGGAAAATACGCTAGACAATTCCACCCCCTAAACATCCCGGGAGCCTCCGGGGTATATGATATCAACAATTTGTTTTTATTTATATTTTATAATATGCTCCCGAAAGGTTCCCGTTGATGCAGACGGTACATGATGCCATGAGGGATAAGAGCAAAACCCAGCACAAGGAATCATCCGTGCATTTGGAGAGGGCGAAGAGATGGCTTTGAATCGAGTGGTCGTGACGGGCATGGGCGCCTTGACGCCGATCGGCAACACATTGGACGAGTATTGGGAAGCACTTGTCAGCGGGAAAAGCGGCGCCGCCCCCATAACATCATTCAATACAGAAAAATTCAAAACGAAATTTGCCTGCGAGGTCAAGAATTTCAATGCGGAGGATTTCATCGACCCCAAAGAGGTCAAGCGATTGGATCCTTTCACCCGATATACGCTGGTAGCGGCAGACGAGGCGGTTCGACATTCCAGGCTTGACCTGGACCACATTGATCAGGACCGCGCCGGCATCATCTGGGGATCCGGCATCGGGGGGCTTCAGACCCTTCAGGAAGAAATGGCAAAATTTTATACCGGAGACGGCAGACCCCGTTTTACCCCTTTTTTCATCCCCAAGATGATCGCCGATATCAGCGCCGGTCACCTTTCCATTCGTTTCGGATTCAAAGGCCCCAATTTCGGAACGGTATCTGCCTGCGCATCGGCGACCCACGCCATCCTGGACGCCGTCAACTACATTCGGTTGGGAAAGGCGGATATCATCATTACCGGTGGATCGGAAGCGGCGATCAGTGAGGCGGGTGTCGGCGGCTTCAACGCCATGAAAGCCCTTTCGGTAAGAAACGACGATCCGGTCAGCGCGTCGAGACCCTTTGACAAGGACAGAGACGGATTTGTCATTGGCGAAGGCGCCGGCGCCCTCGTAATGGAATCCTTGAACCATGCCAAGGCCAGAGGCGCCGTGATCTACGGCGAAGTATTGGGTGGAGGGATGTCGGCGGATGCCCATCACATCACCGCTCCGCATCCAGAAGGCGAGGGCGCGGGAAAAGTGATGATCAATGCCTTAAAAGACGCCGGCATATCACCCCGGGAAATCGACTACATCAACGCACACGGCACGTCCACCCCCCTCGGCGACATCAGTGAATCGTCGGCTGTACGGAGGGTTTTCGGGGACCATGCGGATAAACTCAACGTCAGCTCAACCAAATCCATGACCGGCCATCTGCTGGGAGCTGCGGGTGCCATCGAATCGATTGCCTGCATCATGGCCATCATGAACGATATTGTTCCCCCCACCATCAATCATTTCACCGACGATGACCGGATCGACCCCGGGCTGAATTTCACCTTCAACGAGGCTCAGAAACGACCTATCCGGGCAGCGCTCAGCAACACCTTCGGATTCGGTGGTCACAACGCTTCAGTGATTTTCCGCAAGTGGGATTGAACGGCGGTATAGGCAGGGGCGCATCGTCCAGATAGGAACATGGGGTGCGGGCCGGCCC
>JASFIA010000240.1:0-5111 GCA_050122915.1 Desulfobacterales bacterium
CCCGATAAACGCCCCCCATGTGGCTGGGGAAAACCCCGACACCGGAAGACGGAGAAAAAATACCATGCTCCAGAGCACCAGTGCAGCGCCTCCGTAGCAGATCAGGATATAGGCCATCAGAGACAGCCGAGCCCTCAGTCGTCTGCCGATCAATAAGTAGATGGCGGCGCAGATGCTTCCTAAGATGGCGAGCCCGTCGCCAAGAAGGGTGTCGGGATCCGTGTGGAAGTCTCCGGCGCCGATCACAACGGCGCCCGCAATGCTGGCGGCGATACCGAGCTTAGCCCGGGAGCTGATCGTGTCGCGGGTGAACAGGGGGGTCAAAAGCGCCACCCATAGGGGATTCGTGTTGACCAAAACGACGCTGTTGGCCACTGACGTGAGAGATAGCGAGGAAATCCAGGTGGCAAAATGAAGCGCCAGAAATCCCCCCGAAAGCGCAGCCATGGCAAGAGAGCCCGGCCGGGCCCCTCTCAGTTCGGACCGGGTTTTCCACAGGGCCCAGGGGCAGAGCAGTACGGCCGCAATTCCAAGGCGATAGGCAGCGATAACGATGGGATGGGCGTCGGCCAGCCGGGCGAAGATGGCGCCTGTGGAAACCGCGGCGATGCCCGCGGCCATGACGACATAAGGAGGTAGACGAGGGCTGTCTCCAGCTATCCTTCCTCCGCCCGTCACCTTCTACTCCCGGACCCGGATACCTGGGGGACGGTGGGGCCTCCCGGCACTGCTGCCTGAACCGGCCATCAGGAGTGATCCCGGGGCGGCGGTCGGAAGGAGGCCGACGGCTGCATCTCACGGATATAGCGCTGGACCCCTGCGACGATGGCGTCGGCCAGATGGTCCTGATAGCGGGGATCGACGAGTCGCTTGCATTCCCTGGGGTTGCTGATGAAGGAGGTTTCCACGAGAATGGCCGGCATCTGGGCGCCCAACAGGACGTAAAACGGGGCCTGCTTGACCCCTAAATTTTTAACGCTTTTGTACTTCCCCTTCAATTTGCCGTACATGGCCGTCTGGACACTGGCGGCCAGCCGACTGGATTCGTTGATTTTGGCATTCTGCATGAGGTCCGACAAAATGGTCTGGAGATCGCTGATGTTTTTGGCGGAAGTGGCGTTTTCCATGGCGGCCACCCGGATGGCATCGTCGTCGGTGGCCAGGTTCAGAAAATAGGTCTCCATCCCATAGGCGTCTCGGTTCCGGTGGGCGTTGGTGTGAATGGAGATGAACAGATCGGCGTTTTTGGTATTGGCGAATGCCGTTCGCTCCTCCAGGGTCAGGTAGACGTCCCTGCTCCGGGTCATGAGCACTTCATAGCCCAGCTGCTCCTGAAGCTTTTTGGAGACCTTCTTGCTGATGGACAGGGTGATGTCCTTTTCCCTCACCCCCTTCAAATAACCGAGCGCTCCCGGATCCTTTCCGCCGTGCCCCGGATCAACGACGATCCGCCTCACCCCCAACGCCAACTGTTTGGCAAGGGCCCCCGGTGGCATTTTGCCGTTTTTGGGAAGGACGACCGCGGGACCCGACCGGGAGGCTACCGTGCTGCTGTCCTCTCCCCAGACATCGATAATAATCCTAAACGGATTCATGAGAGAAAATATTTTATATGTTCGGAATGACTTTATATCTACGACAACCCTTACCGTGTCCGGCGCATATTGGCCAGCCCGGGTTGCGATCAGGAGGTTGTCGTTGATATCGATGAGTTTTGGAATGTCCTTGCCCATCCGGGTGTTGCTAATATCGACATAAAGCCGTTGTGGTTTTTTGAGGTCCGGGTCCTTTTTGAGCAAATGATGAAAATACGGAGTCTTGTTGTCGGCGTCGATGACCACCCGGGTGTAGCTGGGGTTGGACCAGAAACGCAGTCCCGTCACCCGCTTCATCCCTGCAATGCTCGACGCTTCGGGCGACATGCCATCCTGCCGCCCTCTCCCGCCTGAAGATTGCTCGTTGATCAGCGCTGCCACCGGATCCGGCTGTGGCGGCGGCGAGGCGTCTGGAACCCTGGAGCGCTCTCCCAATCGCGCCTCGGCCATTGGACGGTAACGGCTGTCGGGGTATTCGGCCTTGACCCGCTCGAGATAGGCATCGCCTTTTTCCTTGTCCTTCGGTGAGCGGGAATAGCTGTAGAGGTCCAGATAAAGGCCTCCGGCCTTGAAGAGGGCGGCGGCGGCTATGGACTGGCCGGCCGCATCGCTCGCGATATTCTCGTACTGTTCGATGCACTCTATCCAGACATCCCGGTGTTTTTCCCTCCGCTTGTTGACCGTCAGCCCCTGGGCGCATTTCTCAGCGGCTTTGTAGGCCCGCTGGTCAGCCGATGAGGTTCGAGCCGGACTGCCGGCAGCCGGGGGTGACGGCGAAACAACGGATTTGGTCTCGCCCATGGCCTTCAGTTCGGCCAGCGCTTTGTGGCGGTATGCGCTTCGGGGAAACCGCCTGACGATTCTCTCGAAGATATCCCGAGCTTCCTGCATATCCCCTTTTTTATAAGAATATCTGTACATTCCCTTGTAAAGCTCACCCATTCGATAAAGGCTGGCCGCTGCCCATTGACCATCGGGGTCCATGCGGAAAACCTGATCGAACCGCCGGATCACATTGAACCAGTGCTCGCGGTATTTTTGACGGGTGGGGGATTTCAGGAGACTGCGGTAGGCATTGTCAGCCTGAAAGAACGAGTCCTTGACCGTAGCCGCAAGCGTCGGGGGTGTTCCTACGACGCCGAACAGTCCAATCAGAAACACGCCGGCTATGATGAATCGCGCAAGCCTCATCTTTCCTCTAAATCGCCTTAGCCCTGTCAACCAGAGTGCTCAGCCAGTTCATGGCATCCATGGGGGTCATCCGGGTGATGTCCAATCGCTTAAGGTCGTCGATTATGTCCTCTTCTTGGCGTCTGAACAGACCGAGCTGCTTCTGTCCGGGTCTGGGCTCGGATGTTGAACGGCTGATTTTCTTTCCGTCTTCGATGCCGGCGAGAATCGCTTTCGATCGCTCGATCACGGGAGCGGGTATGCCGGCCAGCCTGGCCACCTGAATACCGTAGCTGCGATTGGTCCCGCCATCAACCAGTTTCCGCAGAAAGATGATATCGTCGTTCCATTCTTTGACGGCGATGTGGTAGTTTTTCACCCGGGTAAGGCGGGTCGCCAGGTCTGTCAATTCGTGATAATGGGTTGCAAAAAGGGTCTTTACCCCCACTCCCCGCAAGTCATGGAGATATTCGGCCACGGCCCATGCAATGCTGAGGCCGTCGAAGGTGCTGGTGCCCCTGCCGATTTCGTCCAACACCACCAGGCTGTTTTCGGAGGCATTGTTTACAATATTGGCCGTCTCCTGCATTTCCACCAGAAAAGTGCTCTGACCTTGGGAAAGGTTGTCCAACGCCCCGACCCGGGTGAAAATTCGGTCCGTCAGGGCTACAGAGGCCTTTTCCGCGGGAACGAAGGACCCCATCTGGGCGAGGATGACCGTCAGGGCGACCTGGCGCAAAACGGTGGATTTCCCGGCCATATTGGGACCGGTGATGACGAGGACCTGTTCGCTCTCGTTGTCAAGACGGATGGTGTTGGGCACGAATCGCTCTCCGGCCACAACCTTTTCGATGACCGGATGGCGGGAGGCTTCCAATTCGATGACCCCGTCCGTCCCTATTGTCGGACGGCAGTAGTGCTGGCTCTCGGCAACCTCGGCAAGCCCCAGAAGGCAGTCGATCCGGGCTAAAAAACGGGCAGCCCCGAGAATCGCGTCATGGCGGACCATCACTTCCTGCCTTAGACCCAGGAAAAGGTCATATTCCAGGGCGGCCCGCCTCTCTTCTGCATTGAGAGCCTTGTTCTCGAAGGTCTTCAATTCATCGGTGATAAAGCGTTCGGCATTGACAAGGGTCTGTTTTCGGACGTAGTGGACCGGCACTTCCTCTGCACGGCCCTTGGGGACCTCCAGAAAATATCCGAATACCTTGTTGAAACGAACTTTCAGGGCACCGATTCCGGTGGCCTCTTTTTCCCGGGCTTCGAGTTCCGCCAGCCACCCCTTGGCATTCCTGCTGATCTGAATCAGTTCATCGAGTTCCGGATGATAACCGGGCTTGATCAGACCGCCTTCGTTGATGGTGGGCGGTGCGTCCTCCCGGATGGCAGCCTCCAGGGTGTCGGACAAGTGGTATAGCATTTCAGGATCGAGAACAGGATGAAACAGTTCAGAGGCAAGCCCTCTCGTCACGGATAAAATCCCGGGCAGCGCCTGGAGCGACGATTTGAGAGCAAGGAGATCGCGGGCATTGCCGTGGCCCATGGCAATCTTGCTTCTGAGCCGCTCCATGTCATGGACCGATGTCAGCGCATCCCGTATTTCCGACCGCACCGGCCGGTTTTGCAGGGCCTCCGCCACCGCCTCCTGGCGGCCGGAAATCCTGCCGATGTCCATCAGGGGGTACCGAACCCATTGCCGGATCAGCCGACCGCCCATGGCGGTTACGGTCCGATCGATAACGCTCAACAAGGTGCCCTGTTTGGATCCCGAACGAATGTTGGCCAGAAGTTCCAGATTCTGACAACTGCGGTCGTCCACCCAAAGGTAGTTGGACAGCCGGTAGGATTCGATTCCGGTAATATGCTCGATCGGCTGCTTCTGGGTTTCCCCCAGATAGAAGGCCAGGGCGCCGGCGGCACTGACACCGGCGCGCTGACCCTCAAGGCCGAATCCTTCCAGGGACAGGGTCCCCATGAGCGATAGCAGCCGCTCCCTTGATCGCACGGGATCGAAAGCCCCGTCCTCAAGGAAAGTGAGAGCCGTTTCGGGAAACGCCGCTTCGGTTTTTCGGAAAAAGGGAAGATGGCGATGGTCCTCGGAAATCAGGATCTCCTTGGGATTTACCCTCTGGGCCTCGCTCAATACCGCCTGGTCGTCCGGGTCCTCGGTCAGTCGGAAAGTGCCCGTGGAAATATCGAGATAGGCGAGCCCCACCGCGTCTCCGATTCGGCTCAAGGCCATGACATAATTGGGGACCGTGGCATCCAAAAACTCGTTTTCCACGATCATCCCGGGCGTGATCACCCGGACCACCTCGCGCTTGACGATGCCTTTGGCCTTGGCGG
>JASFIA010000241.1:0-5101 GCA_050122915.1 Desulfobacterales bacterium
AGGCCGGCATGTCTTTCATGTAGTCCTTGATGCCGTCCAAAACCGCCTCCTCGGTGTCGAAGACATAACGGAAGAACCCTGTATCATCGAAGTGGATCGGCACCGATCCCGGGGGGGTGGCCTTGAACTGCTTGGCGGCGGCGATGAGCTGTTCGGCGCCGTTGATGTCGAAGTGCCCCTTGGGTGACATACCGCTGAGGATTCCTCCCCCTCCCACGGCCATGTTGGCGTCTTTGTGGGCAAAAAGAACGGTGGGGCTGATGCTCTGGTATCCGCCGCCTGCCGGGTTGGTCCCGTAGATGGCTGCCAAAATGGGGATGCCGGCCTGTTCAAGTTCCGTGTGACGGAAAAACGGTGTCCCACCGCCTCTGCGGTCGGCATAGAATTTTTCCTGCTCAGTCAGTTTGACACCACTGCAGTTGACCAGCCAGACCAAGGGAATGTTGAGCCGCTTGGACAGATCCGTGACCCGGAGGATGTTTTCGTATTGACCCGCTATCCACGCACCGGCCAGGGTTTTGTTGTCGAAGCCGATGATGACAGCCCACTTTCCAGATATCTTTCCGATGCCGTCGAAGACATTGGTGTGGCCCTCGGCATTGTCTTCGGGGTTGTAGAGGGTGTGCAGGGGGCACCAGGTTCCCCGGTCCACCAGGTAGTTCAGCCGCTGCCAGATGCTGAGCTGGCCCCGGGCGTTGATTTTCTCCTCGGGAAAGCCGGCACTCTTTACCTGTTCGACCGCCTTCCGGATCTCGTCTTCCGCCTCGCGAATCCGTTTCATGTTCGCTTCGGTGCTCTTGATCTGTCCCTCGTTCAGGGGGGTGCCGAGGGTCGGCATCTTCTGGAAATAGGGTCTCATCATTGGCTCCTGATTGTTTGGGATCCCGGGTGGACAAGGCGACCCCGCCCGCCATCACCCGGGGTTGGCCGTTCTTGGATCGATGGCTCCGTTTTAAAGCCCCGGCCCATCCCCATCACGGACCGGCCACACACCGGCTTCCATGAGCGCCGAGCGAAGTGCTTTCAAAGCGGTGTTGGTCGCCGGTACCCCTGCGTAGACAGCGGTTTGAAAGATGACTTCTGCGATCGACGACGGGTCGCACCTTGCGTTGAGGGCCGCCTCGGGTCCTCTCTTCGGCAGCGGCCCTCGCGGTTTTAGCCGTCACCCCGCAGGTCACCAGCAAGGTTAGGCCGCCGGGGGATTGAATTCCTCAAAAAGCGTGAACCGGTCGTCGGCGCCAAAACGATTACCGGAAGCCCGCCACTGTTGCCCCAGCGCAGAAATTGAACGTCGCCGTCCGCCCCTTTGGTTGCGGAGCCTGTCGATGGGCCCAGCCTTTGGACATCGACGATCACGATGGGTATTTCGCTGCCGATGGCAATGAGATCTGCTCGCTTCAAAGACTGATGCCGGGTCCCGATGCGGCCGTCAAGGCCTTCATCCCGGCCATGGAAGCCCCCAGGCAGAAGCCGATGGAGGCGATTTTGTCCCCCCCATGAAGACAAATGCCCCCGGAAGGGGGCATTTGTCTTCAGCACCGTGTTGTAGACCGCGGTCGCCGGTGTAATGGGATAGCCGGCAAATAAATTGCAGCCGGCTTTCAGCGCCCCCCACCCGATGGCTTCGTTTCCCTCCGCCAGCGACGCACCCATGGGGCCCTCCAATTGATGTCGGATCGAATCGAATAGCTGATCAATAAAGGATGGTCGTCACCCTGTCAACCTCCGGCAGCGGGAGTGTCGCCGGGCATCGTGACGCCAGATGACGATAAGGATTGTGGAGCGGACGAGACGCGTCAAAAACCGGAATCCATCCCCCATCGCCGGTTTGCCGATGGATCGATACTATAGAAAGGGGCGACCCGGCAGTCAGATCATTCTGGGACGGGAGGCTATGGTTTTTTGTCGAGTCCCAGCTTTTGGTCGAAATACCGGATGGAGTTCTCAAGCATCGCATTGAGATAATCCTTTTGGTCTCTGGTGATGCCGAGGGATTTGGTAACCGTTTGGTAGATCATCAGTTGTTCTTCATTAATTTTGGTCAGCAATGCCTTTCCCTGGTCCGTCAGGCTGACAATGGTGACCCGCTGATTCTGGGGCAGAATCGTTTTGTCCACCAGTTTGTGTTTCCGCCAGAGCTTGGTGATCGTGGTTGAAATGGTGCTGCTGCTGACACCGCCGCAGAGGTGTGCGATCTCCGAGATGCTCATCTCTCCCTTGAGACCGATCAATTCGAGCAAGAGGGTCTCCCGTTCAGTCAACCCGGCTATGCGTTTGCCGGCGTTTTCCGCCGACATGAACAACCGCACCCGTAAACTCATTTCAGCCAGTACCATCTCAATCGATTTCGCCATTGGCGGGTCTCTTTGGCCGCTGCATCTGGTGACGTTGCCATCGCTATGCGGCATCGGTTAATGCCCGAATCCCTGGTTTTGCAGGGGACTGCCTGTCGATCATCATGCGGGTCTTGATATCCAAACTGTTAATTCATGATAAATATTCCATATCCAAATATATTAATATCAAATAAATTTCAAATCAATATGTTTTGGTATTAAAAATTATTGACAATCGAATAAATCGAATAGTAATTTAATCGAAATTTAAAAACTTCGATATCAGAAATATTCATGCGCCGAGAGTCAGAACCGATTGTTCCGGTTCCAACGAAAGAGATCCAGGCAAGGGGTCTGTTTAGGGCACACAAACCGATGCATGGGTCATTGGAGGCGAAAGGTCATGAACCCAACCCCAACCGTTCATTCATTGCCGCTGCGCCAGGCGGATTTTTCCAATCTTACCGATGCACTGGATTATGCCGCTAAGGGTGACACCGGATTCAATTTTTTCAGCGGCTCCGGGAAACTTCTTTCGGTTTTGCCCTACAGGAGCCTCAGGGAGGAGGCCAGGCTCTTGGCACTGCGCCTTCTCGGCATGGGATTCAGGCGGGCAGAGCGGGTGGCGATCGTGGCGGAAACGGGGCCCGAGTTCATGGAGGTCTTTTTTGCGTGCCAGTATGCCGGCTTGGTACCTGTACCGGTTCCGGCGGCAATCCACATTGGTGGGCACAACGTCTACGTTGAGAACTTGAGGCGGTTGTTGACAACATGCGACGCAACGGGAGCCGTCGCCCCAGAGGCGTATCTGCCCCTGCTGGAAGAGGCTGCCGGGCATTTCCGGCTGCGGTTTCTGGGAGCGGCGCAAGATATCGGCACACAGCCGAATGGACCGGTTCAGTTGGACCCATCAAGTGGGGACGACCTTGCCTATCTCCAGTACACGTCCGGCAGTACCCGCTTTCCCCGGGGAGTGATGGTGACCCAAGCGGGAGTGATGGACAACCTTGCCATGATCGTCGGTCACGGGATGCGGGTCAACCCTGAAGACCGGGCGGTTTCCTGGCTTCCATATTACCACGATATGGGCTTGGTCGGGTTCGTTCTTGCCCCCATGGCGGCTCAACGGTCGGTCGATTATCTGAGCCCGAGAAGTTTTGCCATGCGGCCCCGACTGTGGCTGGCGCTCATGTCTCGAAACAGGGGCACCCTGTCTTTCAGCCCTCCCTTTGGATACGAGCTGTGTGCAAGGAGCCTTAAACCCCCGGATATTGCTGCCCTCGATCTGACCCCCTGGCGGGTGGCCGGTCTGGGGGCCGAACCGATACGGCCGGAGCCCCTGGCACGCTTTGCCGACCTGCTGGCACCCGCCGGATTCGACTCCCGTTCTTTTCTGGCGGGCTACGGCATGGCCGAATGCACACTGGCTGTCAGTTTCTCTTCACTGGGAAAGGGGCTGGTCATAGACCATGTAGACCGCGACTTGCTGGCTGAAACCCATCAGGCATGTACTTGCAAGGGACACACCATTCGGGAGGCGGCGGCCCGCAAAACCCTGGTCGACTGCGGAGAACCCCTGCCGGGCTACGAGGTGGAAATCAGGAACGACGACGGGCTGGCGGTGCCGGAGAGGACGGTCGGCGCGTTGTATGTTCGAGGCCCCTCCGTCATGAAAGGGTATTTCGGGGATACCGATGCTACCGCCGAGAGCCTCTCTCCGGACGGCTGGCTGAAGACCGGAGACCTGGCCTATCGGATCGGGCGCCGTCTGATCATCACCGGACGGGAAAAAGACATGATGATCATCAACGGCCGCAATATCTGGCCCCAGGATCTCGAAGTACTGGCGGAGGGCCAGCCCGAAGTGCGAACGGGCGATGCATCGGCCTTCGCTGTGGAGGGATGCGACGGATCGGACAAGGCCGTTCTGGTGATACAGTGCAAGCCCGCGGATGGGTCGGCAAGGAAGGATCTGGCCGATCGGATTCGAAGCCTCGTTCTAAGCGAGCAGGGGATACCCTGCACCGTTGAGATCGTGCCCCGCCACACCCTCCCTCGAACGACCTCGGGCAAGCTGTCGCGCTCCAGGGCAAGGAAGGATTACCTCCAACGGCAGGTCTGCAAGGCGACGATGAAAGATGAAAAGCAGGGTCAGGGGATTCGCCACCTTCGTCAGGCCGCCAATGGATAGCGGCGGAAGACCGGCCCGATACTTCTATCACTGGAAAAATTGCCAGGAGCGCCTCGCCGCCATAACAGCCGGGGCGCTCTCTGTTTTGGCTGTGGGGCTCGGTCCATGACGATGCCCTGGGTTGCCGTCCATGACAGCCCACCCCTCCATATTCTCGCATGACAAATCGGCCTGTCGTTGACAGAATTGAAATGCAACTTATTTTCATTGTGTCGTTCAGGTAGTCTCAAGACGACTACCGGTTCCCCATCCCATAGACCCACGAAGGGCTGGTCTACATCATGCGGCTGGCACTACTGAAAGTCACCCGGATCGCCGTCACTATTTTCCTGTCAATGACGACCTCCTCGGCCTCGGTCTCAGCGGAACGGCTGCCCGTTTTCGTCAGCATACTGCCCCAGACGTATTTCGTGCAACAGATTGGCAAGGAGCTGGTAGATGTCCAGGTCATGGTGGACCCGGGGGCCAGCCCCCACCACTACGAACCCAAGCCCAGACAGATGGCGTCGTTGTCCGGCGCTCGACTGTACTTTGCCATCGGGGTGCCGTTCGAGTCGGCATGGTTAGAGAAAAT
>JASFIA010000242.1:0-5088 GCA_050122915.1 Desulfobacterales bacterium
GACCGCGTATTCTCCGCTGAAGGTGATATGCTCCACCGCATCGACGAATTTGTTGGCTTTTCCCTCCGAATCGATGACCAAGCGTCCGTCCTCGACAACGGTTTTTAGCCCTACGGCCGTAAAGGTGCCAACGAACACCACCTTCTTGGCATTCTGGCTGATATTGATGAACCCCCCGGCACCGGCAAGCTTCGGACCGAATTTGCTGACATTGAGATTTCCGACACGGTCCGCCTGGGCAAGCCCCAAAAACGCCAGATCCAATCCGCCGCCGTCGTAAAAATCGAACTGTGCGGGCTGATCGATCAATGCCTCCGTATTGATGGCCGCTCCGAAATTGAGTCCGCCGGCCGGCAGCCCGCCGATCACTCCCGGTTCGGCAGTAAGGGTCATGAGATCCAAGATCTTTTCTTCATTGGCGATCACTGAAATTCCCTCGGGCATCCCGATGCCCAAGTTGACCACGCTGTTGGGCTGAAGTTCGAAAGCCGCCCTCCTGGCAATGATCTTCCGGCTGTCCAGGGCCATGGGGTCGAGGCTTTGGGTCGGTATGCGCACCTCGCAGCTGAAGGAGGGATTGTACTGAGTCCCGAAGGTCTGCCAGTGGTTTTCGGGCTTTGAGGTGATGACGCAATCGACCATGATCCCCGGAATTTTAACCTGGCGGGCGTTCAAGGTGCCGCTTTCGGCGATTCGTTCCACCTGAACGATCACCATACCCCCGCTGTTTCGGGCGGCGGTGGCGATGGCAAGGGCCTCCAGGACAAGCGCCTCCCTTTCCATGGTGATGTTACCGTCGGTATCCGCCGTGGTTCCCCTCAGTATCGCCACATTGATGGGAAAGGTTCGGTAGGCAAGATACTCTTCGCCATCGAAGTGAATCAGTTCCACCAGCTCCTCGGTAGTGATAGCATTGATCTTTCCTCCCCCGTTGCGTGGGTCCACAAAGGTGCCGAGTCCAACCGAGGTGATGGTTCGGGGTTTGCCGGCTGCGATATCCCGAAACAGATGAGATATGACCCCCTGGGGAAGGTTGTAGGCCTCGATCCGACCCTCGACGGCCATCCGCTGAAGTTTGGGAACCAGCCCCCAATGGCCCCCAACCACCCGTTTGACCAATCCTTCATGACCGAAGTGGTTGAGCCCCCTCTCTTTTCCGTCTCCCTGACCGGCCGCATAGACGAGGGTCAGATCCCGGGGACGGTTGTGCGCCGTGAAGTAGTTCTCGACGGCGATGGCCACTTCCTCCGGAAACCCAGTGCCGACGAATCCACCGGTAGCAATGGTGTCGCCGTCGCGTATGAGTTGAACGGCATCCTCGGTGGAAACGACCTTGCCCTTTTTGGAGCGGTCCGGTGGAAGCTGGGACAGCATCGGGTGCTGATGAACGTCTTGCTCTTTCATGAGATGACCTCCTAGTGACCCTATCAACGTTGGCTGCCGGTGGACGCCCCGGCCTTTTGAGCAATACCCCAGAGACGGCCTGCATGGCAACGCCTTGTCTACGCCGGCCGTGAATAAGCCGATTCGAAAACAACCGCCCCGGAAGCCCCCGGAACCGACGATACCCGGCGCTACAATAATACCCTTGGGCCGATGACATCAAGTGCCAACACGAGAAGATCGCCGTTTTCACCACGCATCGATCCCTTTGGCGGACACTGGCACGGGCTGAGTTAGCCACTATGTTAGTATTGGTTTTCGAGCATGACGAACGGAGACCATCTTCCAAAACCCTTTCACAGAGGAGGACGCGACATGCTGAATATCGAAAACGCCGTAGCGGTTATCACTGGCGGGGCCAGTGGCATCGGTCTGGAGGTCGCCAGGTATTGGGCTCGGCAAGGGGGAAAGCTGGTGTTGGCCGACGTGGCCGAAGACGCCCTGAAAAAGGCCGCTTCCGAGCTCGATGCCGACTTGGTCACGGTAGCGGGAGACGTCACCAAAGAGGAAGATTGCGCCCGCCTGGCCGACACGGCCATCGACAAATTCGGGCAAATCAACCTGGTTGCCCCTTTCGCCGGTATTATCATGGACGGCTTGATGGTGGCAACCGATCGAGACACCGGAAAAGTCAGTAAAAAAATGTCTCTCGAACAGTTTCAGAAAGTGATCGATATCAATCTAACCGGCGTCTTTCTCACCGTCAGGGAGTGTGCCGAGCGCATGATCAACCACGGATGCAGAGGATTGATCTGTCTGGTATCTTCAACGGGATCTTTGGGTACCGCCGGTCAGCTCAACTACTCCTCCACCAAGGCGGCTATGTCCGTCATGCCGAAAGTCATCACAGCAGAATTTTTCCGTCGCAACCTGTCCGGCAGAATTCGTGCCGTTGCCATCGCACCGGGCTATGTGGGCACGCCCATGGTTAAGAACATGAACCAGAAGGCACTGGACAAAATACTGAATGAGATTCCAATCGGTCGGCTGGTGGAGCCAGAAGAAGTGGCCTCGCTGGTCGGCGAACTCTACCGGAACGAAGCCCTGGCGGGAGACACTTTTTTTATTCACGGCGGACTTCGCCTGGGCTCCAGAGGATAATCCCCGACACCTCCGGTTAACCGGCAGTTGAAGCGCCAAAGCGCCTTACGCGCCCCTTCCGGCCGCCGTTCGGTCGGAGGGGGAAAGGAGTAAAGGGTGCCCTGTCGCTCCCAGTCAATGGCGGTCACGGAGAGAACGATAGCGATGTATGGGATTCGAAGCCCCTGTCGGCAGGGAGGTCGTTTCGGTCCATGGCCATGTTGGCCAGCCGATCGCAGCGCTCGTTCAAATCGATACCGGCATGGCCTTTCACTTTGACAAACACGACATCGTGGCGGTCGCACAATTCCAAGAGGCGCTTCCACAGGTCCGGATTCAACGCCGGCTTGCCGTCCGCCTTTTTCCAGTGGCGGTCTCTCCATTTTCTGGCCCATCCCTTGGTCATGGCATTTACGACATAGGCGGAGTCCGAATGGAGCGCCACGCACTCTGGGGACGACAGGCGCTCCAGAGCCGAGATGCACGCCATGAGCTCCATTCGGTTGTTGGTCGTATAGCGGAATCCGCCGGAGCACTCCTCGTTGCCACCAGGCCGGACGATAACGGCACCGTAGCCGCCGGGGCCCGGATTGCCCCGGGCGCCGCCGTCGGTATAGACGACGAGGCGGCCGTCGACGTCCGCCGCCTTAGATGCCGCCGTCCGCTTGGCGCGGCCGCCCTCGACAGGAAGTGCGTCACTTCGGACGAAGGCTTCGGCCTCAGCCCGGGTGCCAAACCCTTTGTATCGGGCCCCAGGGTATCCCCTCACCAGGTCCGCAGTTGTCGCCCAATCGGTAAAAACACCCGTTTGTCGGCCTCGGGCAACGGCATAGTATTTTTTCTTTTTGGCTGAAGCCATCGTGGGAGTTCCGTTCGGCGGATGTCCGGAGTCCGGGGCGGCAACTGCCGCCCTTGTTACCGGGATCAGTTGGTGTCCCGGGCGAGGGCGCTGAAGGAGGCAATGCCATCGAAAAAGCCTCTCGGCACTGCTTCAGGTCGAGCCTTGGGATCGTGACATTCCGGACAGACGACAGATCGAATGGGCTCTCCTCCCAACACCACCCGCTCGAACGAATGACCGCACTCCCGGCATCGGTAGTCAAGGATTGGCATGCCAGGTGCTATACCCGAGACGAGACGGTACCGTCAACTGTCAGGAGATGATCCGGCCGTCCCGAAGAGAGCTACCTAAATATAAAGTTTCCTCAAAAAGGAACTGCCCAGGTCCACCAGGCTGACAGTGACCACGATGACCATGAGCATGGCAGCCGTTGAGCCATATTGAAATCCCCTGATCGCGTCCCAGAGAAGCATGCCGATACCACCGGCGCCAACCATCCCCACAACGCTTGCAGAGCGGACATTGGACTCGAATCGGTACAGGGAATATGAGATCCAGAGGGGCAGGACTTGCGGGATGACTCCGTAGACAATGTCTTCGAGCACCGTGGCCCCTGTTGCCCTGATCCCCTCCACTGGACGGGGGTCGATGGCTTCAACCGCTTCTGAGAAAAGTTTGGAAAGAATCCCGGTGGTATGGACGAACAAGGCGAGGATGCCGGCCATGGGTCCCAGTCCGACCGCCGCAATAAACAGCATGGCAAAGATCATTTCATTAATGGCCCGCGCTGCATCCATGAGGCGGCGCATCGGCTGATAGACGGTGGCGGGGACAATGTTGGAGGCCGACAGCAAGCCAAAGGGAACCGAGAGGCAGATGGAAAGCAGGGTTCCCCAAACGGCGATCTGAATGGTAATGAACATCTGCTTCAGGATAATGTCCCAGTAAGTGAACTCAGGGCGAAGAAAGCCCTTGGCGTAGGAGGCCATGTTACCGCCGTAGCGGTAGAGATCCAAAGGGTTGAGTTCCAGATAGCCGAAGGAGTAGGCCAGCATCCCCATCCCCGCTACAAAGAGGACGGTTTTGACGGCCTTTAGATGAAGCGGCGTTGTCGGCAGTTTAAGCGCGGCGTTTTGAGCGGACATCTGCCCTCACTTGGGGACGACCTATTCGGCGGTTTCGTCAGACCCGACGTCATCCCAGGTTCGGTGTGCAGGAGTTGACCGATCTTGGGAAAGGCGGAGGCGCGGTGGGTGCCTCCGCCTTTCCCATGGGGTCATGAGGGTTAAATCAGATCGTCATTGAATTGGGCGATCAGCATTCGGTATCGTTGAAGCTCTTCGAGCTTCGCCTTTAGCGTATCGAGCTTCTTTTGCTCGGCATCGCCCAGACTTCCCTGACTCTCGAGCTTCTTGATGTCCTAGACCAGGGCGATTTCGCGAATCGGCAGCAACTGCCGGTTGTCCGAATTGTGAAACGGCGCCCAGCCAGAGGAGATTCCGGCGAGCACCTTCTTCTCCCTATCAACGTCTCCGCCATTTCTACCGTAGCCAAGAACAAATCCTTTGATCTTCGCTCTCAGTTCCCTTGGCATGTCTTTTCGCCAGACGAGCGGATCGCTCGGAATCAAAGGGCTTTTCCAGATGATTTTGATGTTCTCATACATTTCCGGATTGTTGATTTTCACACGCCTGAGGGACTCGGTGTTGTTGGTAGCGAAGTCG
>JASFIA010000243.1:0-5081 GCA_050122915.1 Desulfobacterales bacterium
CATCCCTTGTCGGACCAGAACCGATTGAGTGCCATGATCACTTCTTGAAAATACATGCCGCACCTCTCGCAGGTTAGATGACGAAAAAATGCCGTTGCAGGCCCATGGGGGCCTCACCGGAGAAAAAACATCTCAACACCGGGTGTCGCCCCTGACAGGCAGCCGCGGACCTGGCGATAGGGCCCGTTTTCTCATTCTCGGCTCTTGCAGTCAACCCGGAGACCCTGGGTGTCAAGCCCCGCGGAGAGCATCCTTGCGTCGGGGCGCCCCCTCAGCAGCTCCCGCCAGTCTGCTCTCAGATCGGCGATGGCGGTCGCTTCTCCGATCGCCCACAGGCAGCCGCCCCCGCCGGCACCGGTGAACCGGGCTCCGCATCTGCGGTCTCTGGCGGATGCCACCAGCGCCTCACCCATATCGTCGAGAACGTCTGGGGTCATCGACTTCCGGATATCCGTTTCTTGATTCATCGCCTCCGCCGCCGCCGACCAGTTCTCCTGGCTGAACGCAGAGGCAAACCGGCGGGACAGCTCTGCAATCCGTTTCCAGAGCCGACGGGTTTCTCCGGACAGAAACCCGTTCACCCAACGGCCGTTGACATCTTTCGACTCATGGGTAACCCCCCCGTAGGCCGCCAGTATATGTCGGTCGAACACCTCGACACCGTTGGCTTCGAGCAGTGGATGACGCTCATACCACCTGCCACCGGGATCCGGTGTCCAGCACCAGGCATTCATTCCCCCGAAAGCCGCGGCCAGTTGATCTTGAATCCCGCAGGCCACGCCCGCGACAGCCTCCTCGACGGCATGGGCCGTCATGGCGGCCTCGTGACGGGTCGTTGGCGGAAAACCCGACAATTCCCAGCCCTTTGCCAGGGCTGCGACGAGGGCGACGGCAGCCACGGAAGATCCCCCCAAAGCGCTGCGGGGAGGAGATGCGGAACGGATGTCGATATGAACACCCGCCGCGCAGAAGGAATCCGCCACGGCGAAGACGAGTCCCAACGGATGGTCGTAGGGCGCTTCCCCTGCGGGAAAAACAGCGGTGTCAAAGCCGATGGAAGTCACCTTGAGGCGGCCAGCCTCGAAGGGCGTCAACACCACTTCGGTTCGCAGGTCCATGGCCAGGTTGACGGTGCAGGGTTTCAAGGCGCGCAGAGGATAGAAAAAGGTTCGGATGTCGAGGGTTCCCCCCATGTCAATGCGACAGGGAGCGGAGGCTCGGATGTCGTAGCGCTCGAGAATCGGAATCAAAGGGTCGTCTTCCACGTCAATTCTGGCCTTCCGGTCTCACAATGGATGGAGGAGCGGCGCAGGCCCCTCTGTCACGGATCTGATGGAGTACGGAGAGACTTTTTGGGCGGCGCCCCAGGTGATGGAGCACAAATCCCTCCAAAAAGGTTTGAGCCTCGTATACCGACTCAGCACTGAAACGGCTCCTCGCAGCCCGCTCCAGATCCCCACTCTGAATCCATTGAAGTTGCTTTATGGTTCCCTTGGACAGCATAAACTCCCCTGCGGTGCCGCACTCAAATCGATCGCAGGCGAGACTGCCGCGGTCCAGATCGAACACGGCGCTGCGTTGTCGCATCTGCTCCAGATCGGTCTTGCAGGCGCAACAGGCACTTAAATTGGGGCACAACCCCGACAACACCAGAAACCGCATTTGAAACAAAATACTCAGATGGGACTCCGAAAGTCGGTTTTCCGCAAGCCCATCCAATACGAAGAGAAGAAGGTCGAAAAGCCCGTCGACGGGCGTCCCCTCTTCCGTCCACATCCACACCAGTTCCACCCAGTAGCTGGCGACCGTCGTCTTCAGAATACTCGTCCGGATGCCAGCGTGGGGATGAGTCAGATCCGCCTCCTGCAGGACGGGAAGCGATCCCTTTCTGCCCCGACTGTAAATGGCGGTGATCCCGGAGAACAGTTCAAGCCGACCGGCAAAACGACGAGCGCTCTTCTTGGCATTCTTCGCAATCACCGATTGCTGACCGGTTTCACGGGTATAGAGGGTCAGAATCAGGTCGTGGTCCCCATAGTCGACCCGCCTCATCAGAATGGCGGATGTTCGAAAGCCGGTCATAATCTGTGTCTATATGCCAAGAAGCGCCGTCGCAATCAAAAAGTAGAAATAGACGGCGATGATGTCGATCGCGGTGGTCACAAAGGGCCCCGTCGCCACGGCCGGATCGACATTCAGTCTGGCAAACACCATGGGAACAAAGGAACCCACCAGGGCTGCAATGGACATGGAGGCCAATACCGCCAGACTGACGGCAACGGCCAGCGCCGCCAGAGAATAGCGAAAGTGGGCCACGGATCCGATTAGAATTCCGTATACCAGACCTAAGATCAAACCGATGGCCAGTTCCTTGGAGACGACTTTCCAGATGTCCCGGGTGTGAATCCGGCCGGTGGCAAGACCCCGAACGACGATGGTCGAGGATTGGGTGCCGACGTTTCCCCCCATTCCCATAATGACGGGGATAAAGGCCGCCAGGGCAGTGACTTGCTGCAGTGGCCCCTCAAAGTAGCCGATTATGAAAAAGGCCAGAATCCCTCCGAGACAACTGGCAAACAACCACGGCAAACGGATTCGCGTGCTCCGCACCACGGTCTGGGTTTCGACGAACTGTTCCCCGACGCCAGCCATCTTCAGCATGTCCTCTGTGGCCTCCGCACGGATGATGTCGATAACGTCGTCGACAGTCACGATTCCCACAAGATGATTGGCTTCGTCAACGACGGGCACGGCCAGAATGTCGTACCGGGCCACGATCTTTGCGACCTCTTCCTGGTCGACTTCGGTGCGGACCGAAAAGATGTCGGTAGTCATGAATTCTTTTAATTGGGTCTCCGGAGGAACGACCACTAGCTGCCTCAAAGAACTGACGCCGACGAGTTTGTCGTACTCGTCGACGACATAAAGATAAAAAGGCATCTCCACGTTTTGGTGTTCGCCCTGGAGGGATTTGATGGCCTCCGACGCCGTAGCGTCCTCTCTCAGGGCAATGAAGTCGGTGACCATGATCCCACCGGCGGTGTCGTCTCCGTAGCGCAGGAGGCCTTCGATTTCTTCTGAACCCTCTTTTTTCATCTTTTCCAAGATGGCGTCGGAGAGATCGTCCGGGAGGCGCCCGATAAGATCGGCGACATCATCGGTGGCCATATGTTCAAGAATGGTGACGATTTCAGATAGCTGGATTTCTTTGATGAGGGCGAGAAACGTATCTTCGTCCAGCTCGCTGAACAGAAGCCCTTTCGTATCCATATCATTAATCATGTGAAAGAGCTTCAACTGCTGAGGCAGGGTAAGGGAGCGAAAGACAATAGAAAGGTCCGCCGCATGGGTTTTGTTGATGATTTTTCGCAGATGAATGTTGGCGCCCCGTCTCAGCAACCGGCGGATGCTTTCAACCAGTATTTTGTTGCGGTCATTTTCCATCTCACAATGGCCTTTACGGTCGGAGGTGGTTGCTGGTTGTGGTGCGCTGATGGCAGAAAGCGGCCTGTCCGATAGGAAACAGACCGCTCAGGTGCTTGACGGCTGCATCTGATAGTGCTGTTCGGCCGGTCATGGAAGCTGGAGGGTCACGACCTGTCCACTCTTTCCCGGCAGCCTTACCCGTTCGCCGTTGAGCTCCAGTTCAATGCCGCCAGCGTTCCCGATAAGGAGACTATAGACGGACTGGGCCTCCAATTCAAGACGGTCCCCCGACTTGAGAAAATACTCTTCAGGCTTTTCCTGGTCTCTAATGACCTTCATCCACGTGTCTTCCATCGCCGACACCCTCAACTGGAGGGGTGCGGGTGAATCGGAGATGCGGGGGCGATCGGCATGGGTATCTCTGACCACGGAGGCAACGGTTTCGTCATCCGCCGCTTCCGTGGGGGCCGCATCGGGCGGTACTTCGGATGCCCCGTGAGGCGTCGATTCCGCAGAGTCGGATATGTCCGACGACGCTGGAGACGGTGATGGCAGATCCGTCACTGGGGATGGCGATGGCGTCTCGGCTGCCGGTTCCAACCCTGGAGTTGCAGACCACCAGCGCATCAGCATCAGAGTTGAAACGATCACGATCGAGATGACACCGATGGAAAGAACCAGGGCCATCATGGACGACCGCTTCTGAGGAACCGCTGCCGAGAGGGTCAGATGATCGGCGCCGGATCCGGATTCGCTCCCTTTGAATCCTTTCAGAGCCTCGACCGGATCGGCACCGATGGCCTCCGCAAGAGACCTGATGAATCCCTTGACGAAGACGGTATCCGGAAGCTCGGATTCACTCTCCGCCTCCAAACGCTCGATGATTTCCGGTCGAATCCGCGTCTGACGCGAAACCTCTTCGATCGTTATGCCCTTCTTTTCACGGATCGACTTCAGGTAGTCCCCGTAGCCGAAAGGCCCGCCGTTATCGCTCATGAGGCCGGTATCTTCTCCTCGCCTGCCGGTCCCTACCGGCCGCCGGTCAGGCATTCTCTATTTATTCGATAACCTTGATATGAGACCGCTCACGCAATTCCGTCAACCATTCTGAAAATTTTTCATTGACGATTTCGTTGTACAACCGGTTTTCAATCTCTGCCCGGGCATTTTCCAAAGCCTCAGCATCCCCCTCTTCGATGGCCTCGAGATAAAAAATCTGAAAGCCCTGGTCGGTATCGACAATGGGTGAATACTCCCCGGGTTTGAGCCCCTCCAGCGCCCGTCGAATGGGAGGTGATAGATCTTTTAGTTCAAACTTTCCGAGGTCTCCCCCCTCCTCCTTCAGCGGCGACTCGGAATAGGATTTGGCCACCTCGATAAAGGGCTCACCATTGTCGAGCAAGGACAAAATGGCGTCCATTCGATCTAGAACGGCCTGCTTTTCCTCATCGGAGGAGAAGGGCGGGACCGCCAATATGATATGGCGGATATGGTATTTCACATCACCGCAATACTCCTCCTTGTTTTCAATAAAGCAGGCCTCAATGTCTTCGTCAGTAACGACAATTTTGGATTTGACCTCCCGGTTGACGAGACGGCCTCGAAGGATCTGGTCACGCACCTGCTTTCGGTATTCCTCATAGGTGATGCCTTCC
>JASFIA010000244.1:0-5064 GCA_050122915.1 Desulfobacterales bacterium
GCGGCAGGCGCCGTGGGGGACGTGAATCCGGCCCTGACCCTGGCGGCTGCCATCATCGGAGGGGGCTTGGCAGCGGGATCCCATCTGACAAAGGCTGGGAGCCGAGTGGTCATCAATGCCTCGCCGGAGCCCATCTCCAACTGGGCGGCTTCTCTGGCAGAGGACGCGGCGGTTGTGGCCGGCATCTGGACGGCACTTCACTATCCGTTGGTTTTTATCGGTTTCCTGCTGGCCTTCGCTCTTTTGGGCATTTGGCTGCTTCCGAAAATTTGGCGGGGCATCCGCCGGGTGTTTTCGGCCCTCACCCGGTTATTCGGTGGGAGGGGAGCCCGCGTATCCGAGCTTCCCGCTCCGGTCGCCCGTCCGCGGCTGACGGTATAATTTTCACCGCCCGCCCGAATCGTCAACCGCTTCTGCTGGGGTTGGACGCGCATGATGATGCGCGTGATGGCCCTTCGAATCGGACTCTGCGTCCATCTTCCGTGTTTCGTGCGCGACGGTTGCCCAGCGAAACACGGTTTTTTTTGCCCCTGAGGCCGGATGCCGGATAGGAATAAAGCGGTGCCGGGGCCCGAAACAAGAACCCATTCAACAGAAGGAGGACTCCGATGGGATTGCTGGACCGGACCATCCAATCGATTCCGAAACCGGACAAGGACGCCTACCAGTCAGCCCTGGAACGGCTGCGGCAGCAGGCCCGCCCTGCTGGAAGCTTAGGGGTACTGGAAGATGTCGGTGCTCGGCTGGCCGGGATTTTCGGGACAATAGACGTTCGACTGGATCGAAAGGTCGTGGTGACCTGCGCAGGCGATCATGGTGTTTGCGATGAAGGGGTGAGTCTTTTCCCCTCCGAGGTCACCCCTCAAATGGTCCTCAATTTCGTCGGTGGAGGAGCCTCAATCAACGTGCTGGCCGCTCATGCCGGTGCGGAAGTCCGAGTGGCGGATCTCGGCGTCGCCTGGGACTTTGAGCCGTCGCTGCCCGTTTTTCACATGAAAATTCGGAAAGGCACATCCAATTTTACCCAGGGACCGGCCATGAGCCGCGAAGAGGCGGTCCGGAGCATCGAGGCGGGGATCGGCATCGTTCAGGAAATCGCCAAGGAAGGGCCGGTGCATCTATTCGGCACCGGCGACATGGGAATCGGCAACACCACCCCGTCGACGGCCATTATTGCCGCCTTTTCCGGGCTGCCGGTGGAGGGGTTGACCGGCCGGGGCACCGGCGTGGACAATGACGGTCTCAGACGAAAAGTGGCGGCCATCGAAAAGGGGCTTGCCGTGAACCGACCAGACCCGAGAGACGCCCTCGATGTCCTCTCCAAAGTCGGGGGGTTCGAGATCGGCGGGCTGGCCGGTGTGGTCATCGGGGCGGCTGCAAGGGGCATCCCCGTCGTCTGCGACGGGTTCATATCGACCGCAGGGGCCCTGGTGGCGTGCGAATTGGCGCCGGCGGCTCGGCGCTATCTGTTTGCCAGCCACCGGTCCGTCGAGGTCGGTCATCGTTACATGCTTGACCGCCTGGCGCTTACCCCACTCCTCGATTTGCATTTTCGATTGGGGGAGGGTACGGGCGCGGCCCTGGCGATGGAGTTGATCGACGCCTCGACCCGCATTCTCGCCGATATCAAAACGTTTGAAGAGGTGGCCATCCAGGATGCCCAGAGCTAGTTGCCGGCGCCGTTTGACAATGGCGTCATCGTGGGGCCGGCGCCTTTCCCGGAGAGTCCGGTACAAACGTCCCCATGGATCGGTCCATATAGGTTCCCCGTTTCGGATCCCCTTTGATCTGTTTTCGAATCCGGTTCATGCGAAGGAGCCATCGGACGGCGTCGACCTGCTTGATGAGGATGTCTGCGACGGTTTTTGGGTAAAAGGCCAGGGGAGACTCCACGGGAAGGCCCGGGCGCCGGTCCTTTCGGAACTTCAACCGGATAAAGCCGCCTTCGAGGGGATGGACGCCCTCCTGCCGGATGGAGAGGGAAAACCACAGCATCATGAACATGATCTTTCCCGCACTCAGCCCGTAGGCCGCCGCCCGTCGCATCACGGTCGCCATGTGCTCTGGTGTATAAAACCGGTTCCAGGCATCGTCATAGGCCTCTTCCCATTCTCGGTCGGACATGACGGGATGATGGGTGACCCGATGGTCCAGATCGTAGGCGTTCAGGTCGGGATCCATCCAAACCGATTGGGAGCGCAGGATCAGATGATCTCGGGAGCCGGGTAACGGGGTCAGCATGTTCAATTGCAGGATGTCTATGGGCAACTCCCGCTTGATGGTGTCGATATCCTTCCGAATGCTTGCCCCGGTGTCATTCGGAAACCCCACGATATACCCCGCATAAGTGATCACGCCTTCCGATTTCCAGCGCTGAAGCATGTTTCGGTATTCGTCGATCAGATTCTGGGACTTGTCCGCCGATTTCAGATTCTCCGGCCGGATGCTTTCCAATCCCACAAAGGCCCTGGCGACCCCTGCCCGGGCTGCCTTTTCGATAAATCCGGGGACCCGGTGGCACTGGGCGTCCACCTGAATGGTGAACTTGATATCGAGACCGTCCGATTCCCTCAGCCGAATCAATCGATCGAAGAACCCTTCCCAGAAGCGGTTTCGGGCAAAATTGTCGTCGGTGATGAAAAACCGGTTGATCCCCCGGGCCAGGTTGCTTCGGACGACCCGCTCGAGATCATCCGGGGTTCGGCACCGGCTTTTCCGGCCCTGGACATTGATGATCGTGCAAAACGAGCAGTTGAATGGGCATCCTCGGCCAAGATCGACGCTGGTCAGGGAGCCAAGGGTCCGGCGGATATGTTTGGACGGCAGAATCGGCGCGGGCCGACCCATCAGATCCGGCATGGTGGCCATGTGGTTGTAAAGGGGGCGCAAGGTTCCCCGGTACGCATCTTTAATAAGGTCGTCGAGACGGCCGTCTTCGGCCTCTCCGGCGAACAGACTGACACCCATTCGTTGGGCCGCTTTCAGATGCTTCGGCAGTTCCGCCAGCATGGCCACACAGCCGGAGACGTGAAAACCGCCGATACACACCGGTATGCGGTCATGCAGAAACGGGCGGGCCAGATCAACGGCACGGGGGAACTGGTTGGTCTGCACCCCGACAAGGGCGATCAGTCCCTTTCCCCCCTGTCGATTGATGTCGCGGATAATGCGCTCGGGCCGAATGCGGCGGTTGGTTTCATCGTAGGTATGAAGGCGGATTTCAACGGAGGGTCCCAGGATTCGCCGGGCCTGACAGTCTTCCGCCAGGCCGTTGAGACAGGCGAGGGTGTTTGAGGGAATGGCGGAACGCAGCCACTGAATCGGGTAGCCGTCGTCGTCATAATGGGTCGGCTTGATCATTACGAAGTGAAACACGTCGATCGTTGGCTGCTGTGGTCTCATTCGAACGGGCGGTTCAGGGCCTGATGCCCACCGTGCCGGCGAAATGGCAAGCGGCTTGGTGGAGCGGGTGGATCTCTTTCAGGGCGGGTTCTTCGACGGAGCAGACGGCTTCGGCATAGGGGCACCGGGTATGAAACCGGCACCCGGGGGGAGGATTGATGGGGCTTGGGACATCCCCCTTCAGTAAAATCCGCTTCCGCTTGACATCGGGGTCCGGCATGGGGGAGGCGCTCAGGAGGGCCTGGGTGTAAGGGTGGTACGGGCTGCCGTAAATGGCCCCGCTGGCCGCGATTTCAACAAGTTTTCCCAGGTACATGACCGCCACCCGGTCACTGATGTGCTCGACCACGTGAAGGTCGTGGGAGATGAACAGATAGGTCAGATCAAAGTCTTCTTGAAGATCCTTCAGGAGATTGAGGACCTGGGCCTGAATCGACACGTCCAGGGCGGAGACGGCCTCGTCGCAGACAACGAGCTTGGGATTCAGGGCTAAAGCCCTGGCCACGCCGATTCTCTGGCGCTGGCCTCCGGAGAACATGTGGGGGTAGCGGCGCATGTGCTCCCCCCTCAGCCCCACTACGTTTAACAGCTCGAGCACGCGGTCATCGCGCTCTGTCCGACCCCGCATGCCGTGCACCAGGAGCGGTTCGCCGACAATGGAGGCAACAGTTTTTCTCGGATTCAGGGAAGAGAAGGGATCCTGGAAGATAATTTGCATTTCCTTCCTCAGGGATCGGAGCCTTGCGGGGTCGTACTCCAGGATGTTGTCGCCGTCAAACCAGACCTCCCCGGCCGTGGGCTCCTCCAAACGCATCACGGCGCGTCCCAGGGTCGATTTTCCGCAGCCGGATTCCCCGACGAGCCCAAGGGTCTCTCCCTTGCGGATGGACAGACTGACGTCGTCCACCGCCTTGACGGCGGCAATCTCTTTCATGAAGACCCCGCCGCGGATGGGATAGTGCTTGACCAGGCGGCTGGCAATGAGCAGTGCAGGCGATTCAGACATATTTCAGGCACCGTGCAATATGGTTGTTGCCCACCGAGACCATGTCCGGAGCGATGGACCGGCAGTCGTCAAAGACGTCGGGGCAGCGGTCGCTGAACAAACATCCCTCCGGCAGCCCGAAAAGGGAAGGCACGACACCTTTGATGGTGCTGAGCCGTCCGGTATCGGTCTTTTTGCCGAGAACCGGGATCGATTCCATGAGTCCAACGGTGTAGGGATGCTTCGGACGGCTGAAAAGGGTCCTGACATCGGCATACTCCACCATTTTCCCGGCATACATGACGGCAACGTGCTGGGCCATTTCAGCGATGACCCCCAGATCGTGGGTGATGAAGAGGATCGAGGCACCGGTCTCCGCTTTGAGGTTATTCATCAGGTCCAGAATCTGGGCCTGAATGGTCACATCGAGGGCGGTGGTGGGCTCGTCGGCGATCATCAGCCGGGGGTTGCAGGCCAGGGCCATGGCGATCATCACCCGTTGACGCATGCCGCCGCTCATCTGATGGGGGTAGTCGTCCAGCCGGCTTTCCGGGGCCGGAATGCCCACCAGCTTGAACATGCCCACGGTCCGCTCCCGGGCGGCCTTTCGGGAAAGGCCCTGGTGGAGACGCATCACTTCTCCGACCTGGTCTCCTACCGTAAAGACCGGGTTCAGT
>JASFIA010000245.1:0-5044 GCA_050122915.1 Desulfobacterales bacterium
ACGGCCTTTTGGGCCGCTGCCATCAACACCCTAGATGGGCCCGTGGCCGACTTTCGCCAGCGGCTCGAAGCCTTCGGGGACCTCACCGAGTAGCCATTCCGCAGCCAGTATCTCCTTGACAGCTTTCATCACATTATTATTATATCATTAATAAAAATAATAATGTTATAAAATTGTCTGTAGCCTTGCGGTTGCAGGCAGAATTCTTCTCAAGGAGGAAACCATGGGCAAGACCATCGGAATCGATCTAGGAACCACCAACTCCGTCGTCGCTGTAATGGAGAGCGGCGACCCGAAAATCATCCCCAATGCGGAAGGCGGGCGGACGACTCCGTCCATGGTGGCCGTCAATGATAGCGGCGACCGCATGGTCGGGCAGATTGCCAAGCGTCAGGCCGTCACCAACCCCGAGAACACGGTTTTTGGCGTCAAGCGGCTGATCGGCAGGCGTTTCGACTCAAAAGAGATTCAGGACGACCTGAAGGTGCTCCCGTACCGCATCGAAAAAGATCCCGGCGGCGGAACGCGAATTGCTATGCGTGGCCGCCTTTACAGTCCAGCGGAGATTTCCTCCCACGTGCTGGTGGAGCTGAAAAAAGCCGCCGAGGCCTACCTGGGGGAGCGGGTGACCGACGCGGTAATCACCGTTCCCGCCTATTTCAATGACAACCAGCGCCAGGCCACCCGGGATGCAGGCAAAATCGCGGGGTTGAACGTGGTGCGTATCATCAACGAGCCGACGGCGGCGGCCCTCGCTTATGGCCTGGACAGGAAAAAGGAGGGAAAGATCGCCGTTTTCGACCTGGGAGGCGGCACCTTCGACATATCGATCCTCGAGATTGGAGACGGGGTCTTTGAGGTCAAGGCGACCAACGGAGACACGCATCTGGGAGGAGAAGATTTTGATTTGAGAGTCATCGACTATTTGGCCAACGAATTCAAGAAGGATTCGGGCATTGACGTTCGCAGCGACAAAATGGCCCTGCAGCGCCTCAAAGAAGCGGCAGAGAAGGCCAAAATGGAACTGTCGACCACCATGGAAACGGAGGTGAACCTACCCTTCATTACTGCAGATGCCAGCGGGCCGAAACACCTCAATATCAAAATGAGTCGGTCTAGGCTTGAGGGGTTGGTGTCCGATCTACTCGACCGGCTCGAAGGCCCCTGCCGGACGGCTCTGTCGGATGCCGGTATGGCCGCGGAGGACGTTTCAGAAGTGATTCTTGTCGGTGGAATGACCCGGATGCCCGCCGTACAACAGCGGGTCAAGACGATTTTCGGAAAGGATCCGGGCAAAGGGGTGAATCCCGACGAGGTGGTGGCCGCTGGGGCTGCAATTCAGGGCGCCATCCTTCAGGGCGACATGCAGGATGTTCTGTTGCTGGATGTGACGCCCCTGTCTCTGGGAATCGAGACTCTGGGAGGCGTCATGACGACCTTGATAGAGAAGAATACCACCATACCCGCAAAGAAAAGCGAGATCTTCTCGACGGCCGAAGACAATCAGCCGGCCGTATCCATTCACGTTCTGCAGGGAGAGAGGGAGATGGCGGCCGGCAACAAAACCCTGGGTCGGTTCGAACTGCTCGGCATCGCCCCGGCCCCTCGAGGCATCCCTCAGGTCGAAGTCACTTTCGACATCGATGCCAATGGCATTGTGAATGTTTCCGCCAAGGATCTATCCACCGGCAAAGCGCAGTCCATTCGGATTACGGCGTCCTCCGGTCTCACTCCGGATGAAATCGACCGGCTGATAAAGGAGGCGGAAGCCCACGCTGGAGAGGACCGCCGGAAGCGCTCGCTTGTCGATGCCAGAAACGAGGCCGACGGTTTGATCTACAGCGTCGAAAAAGCCTTGGGAGAAATGAGCGGCACTCTCGATGCGGCTTCGAAGGACCGGGTTCAAACGGCCATCACCAGCTTGTCGGCGGCAATGAAGGGGGAAGATGCGGAAGAGATTCGTCGGCAGACCGAAGAATTGAAACGGATGTCCCATTCGATGGCCGAATCCGCATATCGCCGGCAGGACGCCGGTCAACCCGGTGGGCGCCAAGAGCCCACTGGCCCTCGCCCGCAATCCGGCGGGGCCGACGACGATGTGGTCGATGCGGACTTCGAGGAAGTGGCCTGATCTCTCCCGCCGGATTCCTCGGTCCTGTTGAGGATTGCCACACGGCTATCGGTGATCCTTACCTGGGCTTCCCAGCACTCTGGGAAGCCCAGGGGGGCGGGCAAATCCCGGCCGCCGAGCCCTATTAAGGCACTAGCTGCCCGCCAGGCCGATGTCGTCAGCCACTTCCCGCATCCCCATAATGGTGTCTGAAATGAGGTCAGAGAGTTCCATCCCCAAGCGTTCGGCCCCTTTTTCGATGACGGAGCGATCCACCCCGGCGGCAAACCGCTTGTCCTTCCATTTTTTCTTAATAGATTTCACCTTGAGGTCCATGACGCTTTTGGATGGGCGAACCAGAGCGGCTGCGGCCACCAAGCCGGTCAACTCATCGACGGCGTAGAGCACACGCTCCATTTCGGATTGGGGTTCGACGTCTGTACAGATGCCCCAGCCGTGGCTGATAACGGCCCGAATATAATCTTCGGGCCAGTGGTGACGGCGGAGAATTTCTTCGGTCTTGCTACAGTGGTCATCTGGAAAGCGCTCGTAGTCCAGGTCGTGAACAAGGCCGATGATACCCCACATCTCTTCGTCTTCACCCCGCTTGCGGGCAAAATAGCGCATGACGCCTTCGACGGCCAGGGCGTGCCGAATCAATCTGTCGCTCTCATTCCATTCCGTGAGCAAGGCATAGGCGCTTTCTCGTGTCGGGAGGTGTTCTGTCATTGGAATTCCTCAGCTGTCGGTTTGGGGCGGCCGACGTCCTGCACCGGGTCCGAACGGCCGGTCGATTTGCGATACAGTGCTGTAATAAATAGATTTCTTTACCGTGTGTTTTCTGATAACGTCCGAAAGAACATCAACGGACCTGGCCGATACTGCCCATTTCGGATCGTCGAAGGGAGAACAGTAACCCATGGATCCACAGCTGTCAAAAGCCATCGTCGACTTTTTTCTGGGAATATCGCTCTTCCAGAAAATGAACGCCGAAGAGATCAAAGCGGTCGCAAAGCACATGTCGGTGGTGGACCTAAAGGCTGGAGAGATTCTGTTTAGAGAGGGCGATGAAGGCCGCTTCATGTGCTTCATCGTCAGCGGCGAACTGGAGGTCATCAAGCAGCCAGGGGCATCCAGAAAAGAGGTGCTGATCAACACCCTTGGCAGGGGAAAATCCATTGGAGAGATGTCGGTCATCGAAAGCCTGCCGAGGTCGGCCACAGCCAAAGCCAGAGTGGACACACGGCTTTTCATCCTTTCCAGGCCGGCGTTCGAGCTGGTACTCAGCCGGCATTCCAACATCGGTATCAAGCTGTTGAAAGGTATTGCGACCCTTCTCAGCGATAACCTCAGAAAAACCTCCTGTCGGCTTGCCGAATACATGCTGCCCATCAGCTGACCTGTCCACCCTTTTTACCGGCAGCCGCCCCCTAAAGAAAGCATCCCAACAGACCGAAATAACCATTGGGCCTCGGCGGCGGCGCCGTCGATGATGTTGCGACTTGCGAAACGACCCGTTCAACGCTAAGTATAGCCCTGACGGCTGGACGGGCCGATCACCAGCGACAACCGTCTCGTTCAACACAACAGGTCGACCGGAATGATGCGCGAAACAATCAACGGCTTTTTTGGAGAGCGACGGCAGATCTTGGCGGGGCTGTTCTTCTTCTGCCTGGTGGCAAGTGTCGGGCCCGCCGCGGCGGACATCTATATGTACAAGGACGCGGATGGCGTCATGCACTTCACCAACACGCCCACGTCATCCCGATACCGTGTGTATTTGAGATCCAAAGCAACCCCCTATTCGTCGACAGCCGACACCTTTGACGACTTCATCGAAGAGGCCGCCATGCATCATGGGGTCGACTTTCCGCTGATCAAGGCCGTGATTCGAGCCGAAAGCGGCTTCAACCATCGGGCTGTCTCCAAGAAAGGGGCCCAGGGGTTGATGCAGATCATGCCCTTCAACTTCAAAACGCTCAAGCTGAGCGACCCCTACAACCCCCGGGAAAACATCATGGCCGGGACCCGTTACCTGAGGTGGATGCTCGACCGATTCGACGGCAAGGTCGGGCTGTCCCTCGCCGCCTACAACTGCGGTCCGACGGTCGTAGAGCGCTATCAGTGCGTACCCCCGATCGATGAAACCCTCGACTACGTCGAAAAAGTCCTCCGCTATTACCGCCAATACCAAGCCAGACGCTGACCCCAAGAGCGGTCGACGCTTATCATTTCCGCGATGACTTATCCGTGAGGCGCAGGGGAGATGTCTTCCGGCCTGAGAACCAGAGCCGTGCGGTTTGGGAGATAGAGGCTCAGACGATGCCGGCCGCTGGGCCCCTGCACGTTCTCTTGCAGGGTGCGATGCTCCTGGTCCGCAGTCAGACGGCCGTGGCCCCCGAAGATGTGATCGTCCGTGTTGAAAATCATGCGATAAGAGCCCGGTTGCCAGTCGATCAGATAGTCGGTAAAGGAGTGGGTCGGATGGAAGGAAAAAAAGAATGAAAGGCCGCCGCGCTCGAATGCCAGCAGCTTATGGTCATTGTGTTCATAGCGGAGGTGGGGCCTTGGGTCGGCCAACACATCGTAGGCTTTGACAAGGTGGATCATGGCCTTGTCGAAGGCGGCCAGCTGGGAGTACTTGAGGGCAGGATTGTCCACCAGGCTCCACTGCCTCCGGGCGAAGCGGTACGACCATCCATTGTCCGGTCTTGGGAAGTCGATCCATTCCGGATGGCCGAATTCATTGCCCATGAAATTGAGATAACCATGGCCCGCCGTCAACAGGGTGATGAAACGGATGAGCCGGTGAAGGGCCATGGCCCTGTCAACGGTGACCTCTCGATCGTCCAGCGCCATACGGTCGTACATGGCCGCATCGGCCATTCTG
Organism: Desulfobacterales bacterium; assembly: GCA_050122915.1. Lineage (GTDB taxonomy): Bacteria > Desulfobacterota > Desulfobacteria > Desulfobacterales > UBA5852 > CALNZV01. The sequence continues at coordinate 5,001 of JASFIA010000245.1, forward strand.
AAGATGAGTGTCTTGTCACCAACCATCGCCTGATCGTGGCACTC
>JASFIA010000246.1:0-5043 GCA_050122915.1 Desulfobacterales bacterium
GTTGGCCAGCAGGCCGGCGATAATACCGTCCCAGGCCGTGGACAGGGGCGTGGCTTTGATGCCGATGCGTTCGGCGACCGCCTGGCCGATCTCCACATCGAAGCCGGTCAACTGGTTATTGTCGTCCACGAAATTAAATGGCGGATACTGCCCGCTCATGGCCATCTTGATTTCGCCGGCTGCCTTCACTTTTTCCAGGTCTTCCGCCATGGCGGCACCCACTGCAAGACAGCACAAACAAAAGACCACGGATAACGCAACCGCTTTTCTCATTTCAATTCTCCTTTCATGGGTTGTTGCGGCAAAGGCCGCATGGCAAAGGGAAATGCCGTCTGACGGGTCTGTGTCGCCAATGGTTATCGACCATGTCGGTCCGGCGGCAGCAGTCCCGAGAGCTTTTTGGCCGTAGCGACGATCAAGCCTGAATACCTGGCCTGGATGTCCTCCACCGTATTCTGGAGCACCGAGAAATCAAATGACACCGCCCCGACCCCTCGTCCGCTGAGCGGATCCACGAGGGGGGCGCCGATGGCGATCAACCCGGGAAGAAATTCCTCTTCGGACACGGCGTACCCGCGGGATTTGGCAACCCGGAGGTCGGCCATCAGCGACTTCCTGTCACGGATGGTTTTCTCTGTCTTTGGGGTTAGGTTCATGCCATCGAGTTTGGCCTTCCTCTGATCTTCGGGCAGGGAGCACAAATAGGCTTTCCCCAGGGCCGTATTGTGAAGGCAGTTTTTCGAGGAGTCGGGCAAACTGTAGGTGAGTGTCTCCGCCGCCTCCTTGTTGTAGAAGCGCACCAGGGTGTCATCGACGGCAAAGGCGACCTCGATGCTGATGTTGTGTTCTTTGTGAATCGGGTCGATGACCCCTTTGATGAGGCGCCCGTGATCGGTGGCCCGCAGGAGGTTGGTGCAAAACACCAGGCATTGGACGGACGGCCGGATCGCCTTGGTCTTTTCGTCCTTTTCCAGAAACCCCATCTCCACCAGGGTGTTGATGTAGCGGTAGGTCGAGGTCGTGTTCAAGGAAAGGGCTTTGGCGATATCGCTTTGGATCAGAGAGGGGGTCTCCCGGTTGAAGAGGGAAAGGATCTTAAGCCCTTTTTCGAGGGATTTTGAGAAATAGAATTTTCCTTTTGACATAACCCATCCATGGGGATATCTGTCACACTATAATAGTTCCATAATTACTATTATAGTGTATTGGCAGCCTGAAAAATGTTTGTCAAATACTATCTTGAATTGGCTGCCGAGAGGAACCGACCTAATGAAGGACGACCAGGAACTGACGATCCGGTTTGAGCAGGCCGATGCGCCGCAACCCGTCGCGCTTTCGGCGCTTGAGGAGGGCATTACCGCCTTTCTCGACCAGTTCGGTGAACGGTCACTGATCGGCCGAGAGCTCTACGGGGTGATCCAGGAGGGGGACGGCGAGACAAGATGGGCAAGGCTGCTTGCCGCCAGCGGCTTCACGGACAATCCCCGCGGCTTCTTTACGGCATTGCTTTCCCTGCTGGCCAAGGCCGACGGGAAAAAAACCATCAGCATCAACGGCATCGCCATGCCCCCGCGGCTTCTCGTGGCCGTCCTCGAAATGGTTCTGCCGGGGGATGCGTTTTTATCGGTCAAATCCGTCACTCAGCTCGAAAGACTGGCCAATATCCGGGTGCCTGAATCCGATAGGGACGACATGCAGCAGGTCCTGGAAACCTACCCCGTCAGGCTCAGCATGCACACCGTCCGCCAAATGCGGGTATCCGGAAACGTGGCCTATCAATATCTTCCATTTGTCCAGGAGTTGGATGCCGTCGGCCATACCAACACCTGGATCGGTCAATTCCACCAGGGTCTTCTGGAGCAGATGTACGCCAACCGAGTCATATTCCTGCTCAACATGAGTTGCCCCGTGTACTGCCGGTTTTGCTTCCGCAAGCACAAGGAATCCCGCAACGAGGCCAATCCAACGCTGGGAGACGTGGCGACGGCCGTCGATCATGTCCGCCGCTCTCCGGCCGTCAAGGAAATCGTCATCACCGGCGGCGATCCCTTTATGAGCCGTACCAACATGGCTGCGGCCATCGACGGACTGATGGACATCGGCCATGTGCAGACCCTGCGCTTGGCCACCCGCTCCATCGCCTATTACCCGCCGCTGTTTCTGGCCGACGACGGGGCATACCTCACCTATCTCAAGCGCAAGAACCTGGAACTCCAGGAGCGGGGCAAGCGAATGGAGGTGGCCACTCACTTCATTCACCCCGACGAAATATCTCCCCAGAGCCTGTCCATCATTACCGAACTGGTTAGAAACGGCATTCCTGTCTATGTCCAGACGCCCTTTCTGAACCACTGCAACGACACCGGTCCCGAGTTGGTGGAGCTCTTCAGCCTGCTGAGGGGCGCCGGTGCCGAACTGCACTACATCTACATCCCTTGCAGCCCCATCCGCGGCAACAGCGTCTATTGGTCGCCCATCTCCAGAGGACTGGCCGCGGCACGCCATTTGCGCGCGCATCTCTCCGACCGGGTGATTCCAAGAATCTGCACGGCAACCCCCATCGGCAAGATGGACTGGCACACGAGCGGCTGGGCGGTCGAGCCCGTGGCCGACAACGAAGACTTCATCTGGGTCCGCAGCCCCTACACCCCTGACTACTTCAAATCCTTTGCCCCGCTTGCCGAAAAACTCACCAACATCCGGGTCAATGCCGAAGGCACCATCGATATTCAATACATGGCGGAGATCGGCGATCCCGACCTGTTTCTCGGGCCACGTCCCCCGAGGCCGGGCAGCAGCAGACCGCCCCTTATTGACCGTACCGACCGATTCCTTTCGGATGCGTTGTCGGACCAGCGGATTGGATTCTCTGTCGTTTCCACCGGATCGGCATCAATCGCACGACTCCACGAAACCCGCGTGGCGATCGAGGCCGAAACGCCGATGGCGGATCTGGTCTACATCCGCGATGACGAGCGCATCACCGACGTCGTCATCGCTTCAAAAAAAGACACTGTCGACAGACTCTTTCACATCGCCAAGCGCGTTGCGGCCCTTCAGGAGATGGCCCACGTGAACGCCGTCAGACTTCGAAGCCTCAGGTTTGCCTGCCAGCCCGAGGCCTTCACACCGGCGCTTATCGACCGGTTGGGGAGTCTGAATCGTCTGAGTATCGTCAATCCCCTGCGTATAGAGATCGAAACCCAGTTTCTCCGGGCCGACGAGATTCGACCGGAGCATGCCCGTGTCGTTCGCCGTCTGAACAACCGCGGCATTACCGTCTACGGCAATACACCGCTTCTGGGCGGCGTCAACGACACCCCGGACAGCATCCACACCCTGGCCCACCGATACCGTCAGGCGGGTATCGAATTCCATCACCTGTATGTGGCCGGGTTGCCGATACAGGAGGCATGGAACGCACGCAACCCGGTGGCCCTCTACGACGTGGTCGATATCGCCACCTGCGTGCGCAGGGAAGGGAGCGGCCGCGAGGTGCCCCGCTACGTCATTCAAACGGCATTGGGTGAGGTCGATTTCGGACTGACGTCATCGATTCAGGGCGCCGCCGGTGACCTGACCGTCACCCTCGACCCCTACGACCTGGAGTATTACCGGGGGATGGATCCGGATTTCACCTGGCCCGGGGATGTGCATGTCACCGATGCTGGGAGGCCGGTTCTGCCGGTATCCGGTCTGATCAAAACCACCGGTTTTGCCCTTTCCTGAGAGGGGTTTTCATGATCTACCCTTATCTGCTCTACAGCCCCGACATCGATCACCGTCCGATATTTGCCGGCCTGGAGGGTGCCCCCTACATGGCGGATCTATCGTCGAATAGCCCCCTGCTCGAGGGGCGAAACGCCCGGGACCAGACAGGGCTCCAGGCGGCCCTCGACGCCGAGATGGCCAAAGGGGGGCACCGGTGGGGGGTCTCCCCATATCTCGAGCGGCGGGAAACCCTCCTTGGCGACTGCCCGCAGATGGCGGCCGAAAAGCGCTTCATTCATCTGGGTCTGGATGTGATCGTGGATCTGGGAACGCCCCTCCACGCCCCCCTGGATGGAATCGTCGAAACCAGCGGCTACGAGACTGGCGAGGGGAACTACGGCGGATATGTGGTGTTGAGGCACGAAACCCCTTCGTTTGAAACCTTCTACAGTTTCTTCGGACATCTCTGTATCGACCGCCTGCCGGCTGCCGGTGAAAGGCTTAGGGCCGGATGCGTGTTCGCCGAGATCGGCGACTTCCATGAAAACGGCAACTGGTTTTACCACACCCACGTCCAGGTGATCACTCGGAAGGGGTTCGCCCTGGGGTACGGGTCCAAGGGATACTGCAGCGAGGCGGATCTGATTGACATGAACAATCTCTGCCCGTCGCCGATCCCCCTGTTCAAAATCGACGGGTGAAGCGTATCCTCGGGTGACGCAACCGGTTGTTGAATGAACGCTGGTGAAGACCCCTTTGCGGGTCGCATGAATGAAAGGTTGTTTAATCCTTGACGGAGAATCGGGCTCGGCCCTTTCCATGCAGCACTGGCGCAACGATCCATATCCTCTTTACCGGGCAACCCATGAATTCCCATTTCAATCAAACAGGTGTCTGCATTCTGCAGATCCTTCCTCCTTCACCCCGCCGAAACTAATTTTATTCGGCAGCGGGTTCCCTTCTCCGCCACCCTGTCGGGGTCGAGCGGACATGGGGCCTATTCGTCAAGCTCGTTCATAAAGGGCCATATCGGGCAGAACCGTTGGATGCGTTCCTACGCACCCTGATGATCGGTGGCGTGCGTTTCCGGACAGCGCCCGTGTTTTTGCTTTTTCTGAAGACGTGGGCTATAGGGGTATTGACGACTCCGATCTTTGACCCTTATCGATCAATCCCGCGACCATACCCCATGCACCCGTTTTCCATCCTCCACGTCTTAGGCACCCTGCTAATGGTCACGGGCATCTCCATGGGGATGCCCCTGATCTGCTCATTGATTTACGGGGAAGGGGACTTTTTTGCCCTTCTGGTATCCGCAGCCGCGACCCTGGC
>JASFIA010000247.1:0-5035 GCA_050122915.1 Desulfobacterales bacterium
AACATTTTCCGAACGGGGGGAGGCGGCTTTGGGTTTTCTCAACAGCTGCCTTATGAAACTGGCCCCCTGTGTCCTCAGCGAGGCCCGCAGACTGGGTATCGGTCATTCCGAGTCCGGATTCGACCCAGGGGTCTTTCCCACCATCACATCAGCGCAAATTCTTGAGTATGACATCGACGATGAGAACAAGGACATACAAAAGAAACACATTGTCCGCATCGCCAGCGAGTTTTTAAGTATAGCCAGGCAGTTCGACGAGATCAGCTTCTTTGAGCCCTATGACCTCGAACAGATTCGCTCGATCGTTCCCGAGCAGATCAACGAGGTCGAGATCCGTCGCTTCGAAATGCTGGTGCATAATCTTCAGTCCGCTTTCGACACCTATGTGATTCATGGCGGCTACCGCTATGGCAACCGCAAGCTCAAGCAACTGAGAAGCTATTTCTCGGTTGTGTTCCATCTGCTCCAGATGATGGGACGGCTATTGCATTTCTACGAGCGCCACCTTCATCGGACGAGTTTGAAAAGTATTTACCTCCGGGCCCGGGAGCAGTTGTCTCTTCTTGTCAATCCGGATGAGCTTCTCGACTACACCATCAACTATGGATTGTTTTATGCCTGTCATTTTCTCAACACGGGAAAGGAACTGGCAAGGGAGATTCTGAACGAAAACATAGAAAGAGGGCGAATCCAGGTCGGTATCCCCGTCAAGCTGGGCTTTCACAGTCGACCCAGTCTGCTGGTCGCCAAAATCGTTCAGCATTACGGCGGGCAGGTGGAATTGTGCATCGGTGACGATCGCTTCGATGCCAGCAGCGTACTGGACATTCAGTGGGCCGGAGGAAAAATCAACAAGGAAAAGATATCAGAGGTCGTGTTCGAGGGGGATAACCGCGCGCTCTCGGACCTTGAAATCCTGGCCGGTGTCAACTACGGCGAAGATACGATGGGCAAAGGCGTTCCGCTTCCCCAGGAACTCCACTATCTCCGATAGGGCGCTTTTCCTCCAGGTCGTGAACTGAGGTCAACTGGTGTGACCCTGTCCATCGTCAGGGCGGCCAGCAAACGACCATTGGCGAAGCCCGGCCTCAACCGTGATAGACGGGAACGGTATTCGGTCATGATTTCTATGGTTGTCGTTGCGGGCGGCAGGGGGCGTCGGATGGGCGGGGCAACCCCGAAGCAGTACCTTCGATTGCGGGGGGTGGAAATCCTAGACAGAGCCCTTCAAGTGATCGTCGACAGCGATTTGTTCCACCGGATCATCGTGGTTGTGCCTCCGGAGGATGTGGCCTCGCGCCGGGGGCATTTTAATGCCGCCTTCAGCATGAAAGATCAGCTTCAGGTGGTTGCGGGAGGGCCCGAGCGGCAGCAGTCGGTCTACAGGGGTCTGCTCGGCTGCCCTGCGGAGACCCGGATCGTAGGGGTTCACGACGGTGTGCGTCCGTTTCTCACGCGGTCTCTGCTTCAGTCATTGATCCTGACGGCCGATCGATGGGGAGGGGCGATCGCCGCTGTGCAGCCGGTGGATACCTTGAAGACCGTGGATGACTCGGGCACCATCGTGGCCACTGTCGACCGGCATTCCGTGTGGCTGGCTCAGACCCCCCAGATGTTCCGATACTCCCTGCTCAAAAACGCCCATGATCAAGCCATAGCCGATGGCTTCACAGGCACGGACGATGCCCAGCTGGTCGAGCGTATCGGCGGCGTGGTGCGGGTGGTGGCGGGCAGTCAGCGAAACATAAAAATCACCCGTCCCGACGATGTGGTCATGGCAACCGCGTTTATCGATGATGCCGCCAACCGGTGACCGCTTCCCCATCACCCCGGTCTTAACCGTTCCTGAATCAGGTCCACCGCATCCTCCGGCGTGGCCGCCTCCCAGATGAGTGCTTCCATCCCGATCCTACCGAGAACGTCCGCGACCGGAAAACCGAGGAGGATGACCGGTCTTCCGCATTTGATCGCAAGGGCCACCTCCGAGAGGGTGCCGGCGCCGCCCTCGCAGGCCACGACCACCTGGCTTGTCAGAACATTGATGACATTCCGGGCGTTTCCCATACCCGTAAGGATCGGTATGTGAACATAGGGAGACATATGCTCTTCGGAATCGTCCGGCAGTATGCCGACCGTCATCCCCCCCGCATCGTGCGCTCCTTTAGCGGACGCTGCCATGACGCCGGCGTCGCGTCCACCGTTGAGCAGAACCCATCCCTTGCCGGCGATGAGGCGGCCGAGTCGATAGGCCGCTTCGGTTACAGAGGGGGTGGCGCTCCCTCCTCCCATGACCCCGACGATGAATGGTCGACTACCCATTGAAACCCTCCATCTCGTTGTTATTTTTTCTCTGTGGTACAGGGGGCGCTCTGTGGTTGTAAACTCCGGCCGGAACACCGCACCTGAAATGCCGCCGGCTTCGCGCATCCCCCAGGGAGGCCATCGACAGTCGACACGCACGCGGCGATTGCCGGCGCCGTTTACCTTTCCCCGACATCTGACACCCATACCGACAGTCTCCGCCGCCGGGCCAAGCGATCGATGCCGCTTCCGACCCGGTGGCCGTCTGCCAGAGATTGACAAGCAATCAATGCTTCACTAGTATGTCATGCCCCACACAATCACAATGGAATTATATCGACCCAAAGGAGGTCTGCTGCAATGACCAACACTCTGGATTTAGAAAGAGAAGCCCCGAATAGTGCTCCTGACAGCCAGCTGTTCATTCGGCAACTGCAGGATGCGTTTGGTCGAATGCCCGACAACATTCATGTCTATTTGTTTTTCCAAAGAGGCAAGGAAGATGTGTTCGTCGACGCCAATCGGCAGGTTCTTCGCGCGTTTAGGGAATTGACCGACAAAATCATCTTCAGGGAGTATTATTTGGATCATGAGCTGGCCGCCAAGTGGGGGGTGTCCGATGGCCCGACGCTTCTCATCGCTCCTGAAAAATTCCGAATCCGCTGGGTAGGGGCTCCGATGGGAGAGGAGGCCCGAACCCTTCTGGAAACCTTCCTGCTGGTGGGATCGGGGAAGAGTGGATTGTCCGATCAGTCCAGACGCGTCATCGAAAAGATCGATTCGCCGCGACACATTAAGGTATTCGTCAGTCCCAGCTGCCCCTACTGCCCCCAGGAGGCCATCAACGGGGTCAAGGCAGCCATCGAACGGCCTGACCTGGTTTCCCTTGACATTATCGACATCCAGGCCAGACCGGACATTGCACAGCAGTATTCGGCGTTCAGCGTGCCGATGGCCTATGCCAACGAAGCCCTTATCGGCCAGGGTGCCCAGTCCGAGGAGGTGTTCAGCCTGAGTCTCCAGAAGCTGGAGGCCCAAACCATATTCATACCCGATAGCGATGCAGAGGTGGTGGAGACCGATCTTCTAATCGTCGGTGGCGGTCCAGCCGGGTTGTCGGCTGCCATCTACGGCGAGCGAAGCGGCCTCAACACCGCCGTCATCGAAGCGGATGCCCTGGGGGGGCAAGTGGCAACGACCCCCATTGTTGAAAACTACCCCGGTTTCACTTCGGTCGGGGGCAAATCCCTTGTCGATATCATGGTGAGCCATGCCTTGCAGTACTGCCAGATCTACCAGGGTGAGCGGGTGATCGATATTCAGAAGGCGGACAAGCGCTTCGAGGTGACGACGACCCGCAGGAAGTTCTATGCCGGGACCATTCTCCTTGCCACCGGGGCCTCCCACCGCCACCTGGGGGTGCCGGGAGAAAAACGGCTTTCGGGACGCGGCGTCAGCTATTGCAGTACCTGCGATGGGCCTCTGTTCAAAGGCAAGAAGGTCGTTATGGTGGGAGGAGGGAACAGTGCCGTCACTGAAGCGCTCTATCTCTATCATATGGGGGTGGACGTGACCCTCGTCCACCGCAGAGACACCTTGCGCGCACAAGAAGTCTTGGCTAAGGGGCTCAAGGACGCCGGGATTCCCATATTATGGAACACCGAAGTCAAAGAAATAAGAGGGAAAGAACGGGTGGAAACGGTGGTTATTGAAAACAATCAAACGGGGGAATCCACCACTTTAGACACCAATGGGGTGTTTATCGCCATCGGGTACGAGCCGTCCGTTGACCTGGCCAAGAAGATCGGTGTCGAACTCAACGAGGACGGTTACATCAAGAAAGACGCGAAACATCGAACCAGTGTTCCCGGCGTATACTCGGCCGGCGATGTCGAAGGCGGTTACAAGCAGATCGTCACCGCCACCGGTCAAGGCGCCGAGGCTGCCATGACCATATTCGAGGATATCGTCAACCCTTATTGGCACACCGAGTAGCAGGCTCCGAGGCTTTAGCCTAACGCGTCAACGCCGCTTCCCAATGAACGGGGGGCGGCGGTTTTGCTTGATGGGAAGGCTTAGTTTGCCGAGAGCACACTTTCAAACCGCCCGATGGCTTCCCGGACATAGGGATAGGCAACCGCCACTACCCGGCTGTACCCCTCCGCCGTCGGGTGAATACCGTCGGGCTGGTTTACGGCGGTGTCTGCAGCAACGCCCTCCAGAAAAAAAGGGATCAGAATCACCCCGTACTTCCGGGCCACCTCCGGGTAGATGGCTTCGAATTCCTTGACGTAGGAAGACCCCAGATTTTTGAACATCCGCATGCCCGCCAGCACCACGACGATTCCCTCCGCCTTCAGTCGACTCACGATGGCGTCGATGTTGGCCCTGGTAATGTCGGGATTGATTCCCCGCAGGCCGTCGTTGGCGCCTGTTTCAAGAATGACGATATCCGGTTCCAGGGTCAATACCCAGTCCAATCGGGATCGTGCACCGCTGCTGGTTTCGCCCGAGATGCCGGCATTGATGACGGTGTAGGGCAATCCGTCGGCCTGGAGCCGCTCCTCTAGCCGGGCGGGATAGGCGAGGGATTCGTCAACCCCCAACCCTTCGGTCAGGCTGTCCCCCATGGCCACGATGACCCCTTTGAAATCGGCATCAGAACGGGTTCCGAGGCGGTGAGGCACCTCTGATTCGTCACCGCACGCCCACAGGAACGCCGTCAGAAAAACGG
>JASFIA010000248.1:0-5024 GCA_050122915.1 Desulfobacterales bacterium
GCAGCCGTGGCGCATGGCCTCGACCATTGACATGCCGAAATTCTCCTGATCCGATGTACTGATCACCAGATCTCCGTGCTGAAGCCACTGCCGATATCGACCTCTGTCCTCTTCAAAGTGATCGACGACGATGCGGTGGCCGAACCGTCTGCGAGCGTCGACAAAACACGCAGGGATCCTGCGATACCGCTCGCCCAATAGGGCCAGGCGGAATGACAGCCCCCGTTCTTCCATCCGACCGAGGACGCGGAAAAACAATTCCGGATTCTTGTCGAACTCCCACCGGTGGTTCCACAAGATCAGCGGCGGCCCTTCTCCGACCATTGAGGCGGTCTTCGGTGCAGGTCCTGCGGGGAAACGGCATCCTGGGTAAATGACCCTTGCTTTGGCTCGAATGGCATCCATGACCCAACCCGGCCGATGATCGGGCATTCGTCTCAAAAATGCCGGCAATGTATGGAAAAACGCGGTCATCTGGTAACGGGAGTTGAACACGACCAGTTCCGCTGCAAGGGCTGAGGCGATGTTGGTGAATCCGAACTGGACGTCCAAGGCCTCTCCGGGAGGAAGGGGGTAACTCAATTGGTTCTCATGGAAATAGAGCAGGCTGGGCGTGGGCGGATGCCCGACAATTCCTTTGAGTTCGGCCAGGGAAACGAGATCGGTGGCGATCCAGGCGTCATAGGGCGCCGAGGCCGCGATGGTTTTGGCCCAGTGAAGGGCGGCTCCCCGCATTCTCCATTTCCAGAATCGATCCGGAAGACTCACCAGATCGATCCGATGCCGGGACGCGGCGATCAACCCTTCCGCAAAATCCCGGTGAGAGCCCCCAAAAAACGGTTCCATGAACAGGATACGGCGCTCACCGGGGCGTATCGGGTGCTCGTCTGTTTGAGCCGTGGCGATTTCATCTTTCATCGGATGCAATCCCGACGGGGTTCGGGAGTCCGGTTGACATGCCCATGGGGTTGTGAAATGTACCCTTTTCATGGTTTCGAAGCGCCGTCCATTGTCACCGTGCCGTGGCGCTTCAACCGTGGCATACCCTAACGGAACAGCAGCGGTGACGGTTCATGAGCGCAACTCGTTCTACGGAACACATCCTGTTTGTGGATGACGAAGAAAACATTCTAGAGGTCGCCAGGGAATATTTCGAGTTTAAGGGCTACCACGCCTTGACGGCGCGAAACGGCAGGGAAGCCATCAGGATGCTCGAGTCCGAGCGCATCGACTGTGTTTTCTCGGATATCAACATGCCCGAGATGGACGGCCTTCAGCTGGCCAAATACCTGCATCATCAAGACAACACAATTCCGGTCATCATCATGACCGGTTATCCTTCCTTGGAGAACACCCTGGCCACGCTGAAAAACGGTGTGGTCGATTTTCTGATCAAGCCGGTCAACCTCGAGCAGATGGAATTGGCGCTGAAGCGGGTGTTGCGCCAGCGTCGGATGTTCGTCGAAAATATTCTGCTAAAAAAGGAATTGCGACAGAAGGAGAAAATCGAGAAGCTCAACCGGCAGCTCGTTCGGAAGGTCGAGGAACTCAATCTGTTAAACCGAATTATGGGAGAGTTCTCGGATGTTGATTCGACCGCCGATACTTTCAAGAGGGTGGTTGAAATGGCTGTTGATGTGGCCCACGCCCATGCAGCCGTCTTTGTGCTCGCCAACGACAACATCGCCGATCCCTTTCTTGTGGCAAGTGCGGCTTCCCCCGGGTTCCGGCATCATCCGGCAGCCATTATTTCAGGGGGGGCCAAGGAACTCGTCGCCAATGTGGCCCGAGATCAGTTGCCGATGCTGGTTCCCGGAAACGGCAGCGCCTCGACATTGGCGGAAGGCTGTTCTTCCGCCGTGTTTGTTCCCATGTCCATTCGCCAGAAAGGTTTTGGGGTGCTGGCCGCTGCAAACTTCAAGGAAGGCGCCTGTTTTTCCGAGAAAGACCTCTACTATTTATCGTTTATCATCGAAAGCGCGTCGAGGTCCGTTGAAAATCTGGCCCTCTACGAAAATATCTACCAGAATTTATTCTCCACCCTCTTCGCTTTTGTCAATGCTCTGGAAGCCAGGGACCTTTACACCCGCCAACACTCTTCCCGGGTGGCTAAACTCTCGGTGATTATCGGGGAGGCCATGGGGTGTCCCCAGGAAGATTTGGATATCCTTCATTTTTCGGGGCACCTTCACGACATCGGAAAGATCGGTATCCGAGACGATATCCTGCTCAAGTCCAGCGGATTGACCCAGGAAGAATATGAAATCATCAAGACACACCCGACGATCGGGGCCAATATTGTGGGTCAGCTGGGACTTTGGGATAGAGAGCGGGACATTATTCGTTCTCACCACGAGCATTTCGACGGTACCGGGTACCCGGATGGATTGAAGGGCCAGGACATCCCTATGTTATCCCGGATTCTTGCGGTTGCCGACGTATACGATGCCATGGCTTCCGGAAGAGCATACCGTCGAAAAATGGACGAGAGCACCGTCGTCGAAATGATTCGTGAACGATCCGGACACCACTTCGATTCCTCGGTGGTGGATACCCTTATCCGCCTCTACCAATCGGGGAAAATCCCTAGAATCAGTGATCACTGATTTAGCTTTCTCCTTTGTCGAAGACCGATGAAGACCGGTCAACATGTCGTAGAATGAGGCTATCCTCGCCTTTATCCATGTCATCGAGGGCAAAAGCGAGCGCGGCTTCCAGCAGCCCAGATTTATTGGGGATAAGCCGTCCTTCCAATTTGAGCTCATGGTATTTTCGGTCAAATCGGCCGATCAAGTCGATGGACAGGTAAAATCCGGCCTTTTTTTTCTCCGGTCCCGTTCGATGGGTCGGTGCCCCGTGAACCGAGGATGCTGGTGGTCGCGTGCCGGTGGCGGTGCCCATCGGATCAATGGGGGTGTCTTCAAACAAGTCAGGGAAATCCTTTTTTCCTACCGTCATCGCTAATAATCCTCCGAATGAGACGGGCATAGTCCACAGCGCCCGTGGCGTTCTTTTGATATTCGAAGATGGATTTGCCAACTCCCGGGGCTTCGGATAGCCGGACGTTGTACCGGATCGGTTCGCAGATTTGTTTCTGAAAAAGCCGTTTCAGCTGCCGATAGATCTCAAAACTTTGACGAGTTCTTCTGTCGAAAAGGGTTGGAAGGATGTAGCGCAGTTCCAGACCCTGATTGAGGCGTTGGGCCGACATCAGGTATCCGAAAAAGGTTTTCAGGCCCTCCATAGACGGGGCCTGAAGGGCAACCGGGCACAGCACCTCATCGGCCGCCATTAGGATGTTCACACTCAATACATCCCAGCCCGGGGAACAGTCGAAAATCAGGTAGTCCAACGCCCCGTCCTTTGGAATAAGTCTATCCTTGATGCATGTTTGCCTGATTTCCCGAGGCTGCTCACCGATCCAATGCTTTAACTCCACCAGTTTTATTCCCCCTGCCAGGAGCCACAGATTGTCCCTTGCAGCACACAGGCTTTCGTTGCGGGAAATGCCCCGACCCTTTTCGTCTTGCCCGGTCAAAAATTCGTAGAGCCCGTGGCGGGGGGAAACGCCAAGAAATTTGGACGCCTGACCTTGAGTGTCGCAGTCAACCAGGAGCACCCGTCGCCCCATATCCGAAAGGCCGTAGGCAATATTCACGGCTGTCGTGGTTTTGCCGACACCGCCCTTGGCCATTGCGACGGCAATCTTCCGCATAAACAATCCTTTCTTCTACTCTATAATAGAATCATTATACTATTCTTCTTTGTTTTTCAAGGGGTCGTTATCAGTCGATTCCATTGTCGGCTTTGAATTGGGAAGGGACCAGGCAGCGCAACGAGAGGCATCGGGAATTGCCAGTCAACGGGCTCAAGCTTTCTAGGGTTGCGTCGATAAACCCAACGATGAGAGATCAGGCGGGATCCGTGTCCTCTTTTTGGGATGGGGCATTGGGTTACCAAAGGCTGGAATGCGTCACCCTCTCGACGGGGCGGAGGCCATCACAACGAAATCGGAGGCTCTCGTGAGACTGCAAATGGGCCTGAAGCAGATGAAAATTGCCACCAAATTACTGACCCTTCTGCTGGGAGTCGGCATTCTGCCTCTGTTGTTCATGGGATGGATCGTTTTGGAAAAATCGGGTGCCGCATTGTCCAACCAGGCTTTTGCTCAGCTGGAAAGCCTGAGGGACGTCAAAAAGCTCGAGGTCGAACGCTACTTCAACCGTCTGCACAGCCAGATGGTGACCTTTTCCGAGAACCGGATGGTAGTGACATCGCTCCGGCAGTTGAAACAGGTACACAGCGGTTTTGGAATGGAGAATCAGGTGAACCCGTCTTCGCTTCCGACGTTGAAACAATCCCTCAAACGCTTTTATATTAATAATTTCAATCAAGAATACCGACGACGAAACGATGGGCAGGACTCAGGTCTGGATGGGAAACTAGGTTTTCTCGAAGAGACTACCATTGCTCTCCAGTACCATTATCTGCTCATGGATTCGAATCCGATCGGTGAAAAGAATTTGCTGGATAAGGCGGGAGATCAGTCCACCTATACCCGAATACATGAAGTGTACCACCCCTCCTTTCGAAACTATGCCAAGGAATTCAACTATAGTGATCTTTACCTGATCGATTCGGAGACTGGCCATATCATCTATTCGGTTTCCAAAGGCATTGATTTCGGAACCTCGCTGAGGAGTGGGCTCTTTTCCGAATCCCCCTTTGCCGCCGTTTTTCAGCACGCGGCAGATGCGCAGGACAAGGATGCCGTTTCCATGTCCGATTTTTCTCTTTACCCCGCGGCCTTCAATGAACCGGTTCTCTTCATCGCATCGCCGGTCGTTGAGGGGGGATCGACCATTGGTGTGGTCGCATTCCAGATCAATTCCGACGGACTGAATCAGATCATGAACGAACGCTCGGGAATGGGAGAAACCGGTGAAACCTTCCTCGTTGGTCCGGACCATCTAATGCTGTCGGATTCCATCACCGATTCCCAGAATCGGAGTGTTGTCGCATCG
>JASFIA010000249.1:0-5016 GCA_050122915.1 Desulfobacterales bacterium
GGATCGTTGGGAGGATATGTCCGCCTGCAGGGCCAACGCTCTTTCTTCGTCCGGTTGATCCTTGGCCATCTCCTCTTGCAGTTCACGCTGCTTTTGAGTGAGGGTTTTGCGAAGAGCCTGGGTATCGGTAAAAAAAGCATCCCTCTCGTCGGCGGCTTTTTGGGCCTCTTCACTGGACAAGGGCTCGCCATTGCCGGATCCAATGGATGGATTCCCGCGGTAGCAGGGTTTTCCGCAGCCAGTCCCCCCGTACCCGCCACCGGGGCCGGCCCATGCATAGGCACCGACAGCCAAAACAGCCAGAGCGATAATAACATACCGTGTCTTCATGATGTTCTCCTTGGATTGATGGTGTGCCAATGGCAAATGAAAATGCGCTACGGTGATTCCTTCGTCTGATTTGGTGGTATGCATGGTTGATGCCAAATGTGGTTAAGACCACTGACGGTCACCTGTCCGGACGATGGGGAGCGGGGGCAGGGATCCAGGTTCATGGGAAAAAGGCTCATGCCTAGTGGACGTGAGCGGTTATGTGACTATTTTTTACCCACTTTCGGCGGCCGTGTCGACAAAACAATGGGTAAAAAGGGTCCAGTCCGTCTTTTCCATGGGTTGTCTGCTCTCGGTTCACACGGCGCCCAGGGATTGAGCGCCGATTCGCTCGATAGACGAACCCGTGGCACTGGGCTTGCACTTTGGCATGGACAAATGGATGCCAATCCGGAGGGCGATGTCAGCCGGGGTCGGGTGGGGAAGGACTCCACCCAGGGCGTATCGGATCGTCCGGCGAACGGGGAGGAAGGGGGGCGCCATGTCGGTTCGGGATCAGCTTCAGCGTTCGATGACGATGATGCCGCCATGGATTCTCATCGGGGCGGCAGTGGTCATGCTGCCGGTGGTGGCGCTCATGGCCAGGGAGCATCTGGACCGCCAGAAGCGAAGCAGTGTGGCCCTGCTTACAGAGAAGGGCGCTGCCCTTATCCGCTCCTTTGAAGCCGGGGCTCGTCACGGGATGATGGGCATGGGGGGGGATCGGTTCCGCCTCCAGCACCTGCTGATGGAGACCGCCAAGCAACCGGATATCATTTATTTAACGGTCACCGAAAGCGACGGGCGTATTATCGCCCACAGTGATTCCAGGCGAATCGGGGGCCGTCACGACTTCCCCGGAGCAGCCAAAAGCGGCGAGGAACCCGATACCCTATCCTGGAGACAGTGGGACGACGGGGATGGCAGATCGATATTTGAAGTATACCGGTCATTCAATCCCATTCACGGGGCAGGCGCCGCAAGGGGCCGCCATAGTCGGCGGATGATGGGCGGCACCGAAAGGCCTCTTGGCGACGGACCCGACGGCCATGAGAAAATGATATTCATCGGCCTGGACATGACGCCTGTCCTATCCGCCCAAAAAGCGGATTTTCAACACACCCTCTTCATGGGGGCACTTGTCCTTCTGATTGGGTTTTCCGGTATCGTCCTGCTCCTGATGGCCCAGTCCTTTCAGGCAACCCGGACCTCATTGTCAAGGGTTCGCGCCTTTTCGGACAGCGTGGTAGAACATTTGCCCGTTGGCCTCATAGCCCTCACCGACGAGAGGCGGGTGGCAACCCTAAACCCCGCTGGGGCATCGATTCTTGGCCTTTCCGATCGGGATGTCGTCGGCAAGCCGGCCGAAGGCATCATACCGGATGCTCTGCTGGCCATCATCGACGCATTGGCGGACCAGTCCATCATGATTGCACGGGAAATCGAATGTCCGATTCCCGGAGACCGGCAGCTACCGTTGGAGGTCAGTGCAAGCCTCCTCCAGGACGATGCGGGCCGACCGCTGGGTTCGATCATTCTTTTCGCGGATATTGCAGAAATGGTGGCCCTCCGAGGAGAGGTTGCCCGAAGCCAGCGGCTCGCCTCCATCGGTCACCTTGCTGCCGGAGTGGCTCACGAGGTGCGAAACCCACTAAGTTCTATCAAAGGGTTTGCCACGGTGTTCAAGGAGCGTTACAGGGATGTGCCGACCGACCAGGAGACGGCGGCTCTGATGATCCAGGAGGTGGATCGGCTGAACCGGGTGGTGACCCAGCTGCTGGACTTTTCCCGCCCCGTGGCCGTCAACCGGGCCACCGTTCATCCTGGCGCGGCCCTCGAGGATACGAAGCGGCTCATCGAGGAGAGGGCCGATCGTCAGCACGTGTCGATTCGCACTGACCTGGATCCGGCGCTGGGCCCGGTGAAGACCGACCCGGACCAAATCCGGCAGGTGCTCCTCAACCTCTGTCTGAACGGATTGGACGCCATGCCCGATGG
Source organism: Desulfobacterales bacterium (assembly GCA_050122915.1). Lineage (GTDB taxonomy): Bacteria > Desulfobacterota > Desulfobacteria > Desulfobacterales > UBA5852 > CALNZV01. The sequence continues at coordinate 2,308 of JASFIA010000249.1, forward strand.
GGGGCAATTGTCCCTGTCAGCCGTCCGGTCGACGGATGGCGACGGCTGTCGCTTCATGATCAGCGACACGGGCGTTGGGATTTCCGAAGAGGACATCGGCGGTATCTTCGATCCTTACTTCACCACCAAGCGCTCCGGGACAGGCCTGGGGCTTGCCATCGTCCATCACATCGTCGACGCCCTGGGAGGCGTTCTTCACGTGAAGAGCCGCTCCGGAGAGGGTACAACGGTGACGTTCAGCATCAACAGCATTGGAGACAACCATGGTGCTGCCGACCCCCCCTGAACTGCTGGTGGTCGATGACGATCATGCCCACCGGACCATGCTGAAAACCCTGCTGTCCGGTTGGGGCTATCCGGTCTTCGAGGCCGATGACGGCACTTCCGCTATCGCAGCCGTTGAAGAGCGGTCGTTCGATCTTGTCCTCATGGATATTCGTATGCTTCAGATGTCGGGTCTGGAGGCCCTGCCCGACATTCGAAAGCGCGATCCCCGGATTCCGGTTATCATCATGACCGCCTACTCATCGGTGGACACCGCCGTCGAGGCACTCAAAGCCGGGGCCTACGATTATCTGACCAAACCGCTGGATTTTGAAAAGCTCCGGCTGACCATCGATCGCGCTGTGGAGCGCGGTCGCCTGGAAGCGGAGAACCGGCTTCTGAAGTCTCGATTGGCAGAGCGATTCGAGCGGGGTCAGATCATCGGCAACAGTGCCGCCATGTCGCGGGTCTTGGATCGCATCGCCCAGGTGGCGCCATCGGATGCCACGGTGCTGATAACGGGGGAATCGGGAACAGGAAAGGAACTGGTTGCCAATGCGGTCCACTACAACAGCCCCCGCCGGGACGGCCCTTTCGTCAAGATCAATTGTGCGGCGCTCACCGAAACCTTGCTCGACTCCGAACTCTTCGGTCATGAACGGGGAGCCTTCACCGGCGCCGATCGCCGCAAGGACGGCCAATTCCTTCTGGCTCACAAAGGATCGATCTTCCTGGATGAGGTCAGCGAAATGTCACTGCCGATGCAGGCCAAACTCCTCCGGGTCCTTCAGGAAAAAGAATTTTCCCGGGTGGGAGGCGAAGGGGTGATCACGGTGGACGTCCGGGTGATCGCCGCCTCCAATCGGAGCCTCGTGGATGCGGTTGCCGACCATACGTTTCGGGAAGACCTTTTCTATCGTCTCAATGTGGTGGCGATTCCCGTTCCGACCCTTGCCGAGCGAAGGGAGGATATTGGGCTGCTTGCCGAAGCGTTTCTCAGGCGGTTTTCCGAAAAAAACGCGAAGCCTCTCGACGGATTCACCCGGGAGGCCATCAACCGGCTGGTTAGACACCCATGGCCTGGGAATGTCCGGGAACTCATGAATGCCGTCGAGAGCGCCGTCGTTCTGACACGGACGTCTTTGATCGAGGTTTCCGATTTGCCGATCGATCTCCAGGACGCGGGCAGCGACGGAGCGCAGAGAGGTGTCCTAGACGATGCCCTTGATGGCATGACCCTTGAAGCCGTAGAAAAAACCGTTATATTGAAAACGCTCGATGCAACGGGCGGCAATAAAAGCGAGTGTGCCCGGCGGCTGGGGATCACCCGAAAGACCCTTCACAACAAATTGAAGCAGTACCATCCATGACAGGCAGTTTCATCCAAACATCTGGTGCGGATCAGAAATACAAACCGCTGGAAACACGAATAAAAAAGAAATGGCACCAATGAGCCAGCCTTCCCATCCATACCTGGTGCGCTGCACCGAATGCCGCACCCGAAACCGTATTCCGTCCGAGCGAATGGGACACACCGCCAAGTGCGGGCGCTGCGGCGCCTCCTTTTCCACCCGTGAGGTTCTCGAGCAGCCGGTTCTGGTCACGGATGCCACCTTTGAGGAAAAGGTCCTGAAGTCGCCGATTCCGGTTCTGATCTTCGCCTGGGCCCCCTGGTGCGGCACCTGTTCCCAAGTTAGCCCCATCATCGACGCCTTTGGCCACGACGCCAGGGGGCGGGTCAGGGTCGGCAAGCTCAACCTTGACCCCAATCCCCTGTTGACGCAGCGCTTCAACATTCTCAGCGTTCCCCATCTGTTCGTTTTCGACAATGGCCAACTGAAAGAAACCTTGCCGGGCACCTTGGACAAGCATGCCCTTATGATGCTGATGGCCAAGTACATCTGAGCCGCAGCCGGCCTAAAGCTTTCCGGAGCGTCGCTTTGACCCAATCCTCCATCGACCGTCTCATTGCGCCCATCGTTGACTTGATTCACCGTCACCTTACCGCCGGTGCGCAACTGGATCGGAAAACCCTTCTGTTTCTCCAGTCCACTTACGGGATCGGAAATGCCGACGATCTTCCGCTGCAGCTCCGAGAAATGGAAGGGGGGGATGGGGAGACCGTTCGCGACCTTGTTTTCTCTCCCGATCCGGTCCTTCAGCGGGAGGTGGAATCCATTCTAAAAGGAAGCGGGCTTTCGGGGCCGGGTGTCGACGCCGTCCGTGATCGATTGGCAGCCAGGGGGGGGAAGGCGTCGTTTTGGTTCCCCGAAAACGGCGAAGGGTTTTCTCTTCCCATAGACAGGGCCGCCATTTCATCCCTTGTCGATCGGCTGCAGCTTTCCGTCTCGCTTCCGACCCGGCTTATTGAGCAGGTGTTCGCCCGACGGTCGGGAACGCGCGAGAATGTTGCGGCCGGCGTTTTGGTTCGGCTTCGGCATTCGA
>JASFIA010000250.1:0-5014 GCA_050122915.1 Desulfobacterales bacterium
CTTTTATTTCCTGCGACAAAACGGCATAGAAGGTCCCTTGTGCGCTGTAAAATGTCGGTCCGCAGAAACAATTGCCCCTCTAAGACGAATGCAGTTTATTCTCGGTGGCCGATAAACGATGTCCCCAATCAATGGTATTTGAGGAACACTCATTGTTGATCGGGAGTCCACCACGGAGATGGCTGCGGCGATGACACCATCGTGCTTGTTTGCGGGCGAACCTTTAAGCAAAACAGGAGGACACAGGCGTTGACAATCGGAGATGATCACAGGCCGGATCGAGAAGCAACCCATCAAAATACTGGTGAATCGCCACGGGAAGGTGGGCCAGGAAGTCGACATTCCGAAACACCCGATGACGGCACGACGGTCGATGACAGTGGCGAAAGGGTCGAGGACGCCGGCAGCGTCCAGGCTGAATCCGATGACAACGCTTTGGCCGAGGAACTGAGCCAGGCCAGAGAGGAGGCCAAGGCAAACTACGACCGATTTTTAAGAGCGTCTGCAGAACTTGAAAACATAAAGAAGCGTACCCGAAGAGAGATGGAAGATTTCCGGAAATTTGCCAATCAGTCCCTCTTCAAAGAGTTGCTCGTTGTCGTCGACAACCTTGAACGGGCTTTAGACTCTTGCCAGAATGATAGCGGTTCGTTTGAGCAACTTGTGGAAGGGGTTAGTCTGACATTGGCAGATGTCATTAAAATTTTTGATAAATATGGCATCAAATCGATTGAGGCCATTGACAAGCCATTTGACCCGACGGTTCACGAAGCCGTCATGCAGGAATCGGTGGCTGATGTTCCCGACAACACGGTTATCAAAGAATTGCAAAAAGGCTATTGGTTGCATGACCGACTGTTGAGACCCTCCATGGTGGTTGTTTCAAAAACCTAATTCCAGTCGGCAAAAGAATTCCAGGAGAAAGCGACTATACTTTACAGCGTTAAGGAGGAGTAGCGAAATGGGCAAAATTATCGGAATCGACCTCGGAACCACCAATTCCTGTGTGGCCATAATGGAGGGCGGAGATGCAAACGTCATCACTAACACCGAGGGTGGGAGAACCACGCCATCGATCGTAGCCATCTCCGAAAGCGGCGAGCGATTGGTCGGGCAAGTGGCCAAACGTCAAGCGATCACCAATCCGGAGAACACCGTATTCGGGGTCAAACGGTTGATCGGAAGAAAATTTGATTCAAAGGAAGTTCAGCACGATATTGGTATCCTTCCCTACAAAATCGAAAAGGCCTCCAACGGAGATACCCGCATCAGCATCCGGGGCAAGCAATACAGCCCTGCCGAAGTGTCTTCGTTTATTCTCTCGAATATCAAAAAGACGGCTGAAGAGTATTTGGGAGAGACCGTCACCGATGCGGTCATCACGGTCCCCGCTTATTTTAACGACAGCCAGAGGCAGGCAACCAAAGACGCCGGCAAGATTGCCGGTCTGAATGTCCAGCGGATAATCAACGAGCCCACGGCGGCGTCTCTCGCTTACGGACTGGATAAAAAGGTCGAAGAAAAAATTGCGGTTTTCGATCTGGGCGGGGGGACGTTCGATGTGTCCATCCTCGAAATCGGAGACGGCGTTTTTGAGGTCAAGGCCACCAACGGCGACACCCATCTGGGTGGAGAGGACTTCGACCTGCGAATCATCGATTATCTGGCGGCCGAGTTCAAAAAAGACCAGGGTATCGACGTCCGAAAAGATAAGATGGCCTTGCAACGTCTGAAAGAGGCCGCCGAAAAGGCAAAAATGGAGCTCTCGTCCTCGATGGAGACGGATGTCAATCTTCCCTTCATCACTGCGGATGCCAGTGGTCCCAAGCACATGAACATCAAAATCTCCCGGTCAAAATTGGAAGCATTGGTTGGGGATCTGCTGGACAAGCTTGAAGGACCATGCCGGACCGCTCTCAAAGATGCCGGCCTGTCGCCGGATAAGATTGATGAAGTGATACTGGTGGGTGGAATGACACGGATGCCTGCCGTTCAAGATCGTGTGAAAAAAATATTTGGCAAGGAACCCAACAGGAGCGTCAACCCGGATGAGGTTGTGGCTGTTGGTGCCGCCATTCAGGGCGGCGTCCTGCAAGGAGATGTCAAGGATGTACTGCTTCTTGATGTGACACCCCTTTCCCTCGGAATCGAGACCCTTGGCGGCGTTATGACCAAGTTAATCGAGAAAAATACGACGATTCCAACGCGTAAGAGCCAAGTTTTCTCAACGGCTGCCGACAGCCAACCGGCAGTCTCGATTCATGTGCTTCAGGGTGAGCGCGAGATGGCCGCCAACAACAAAACCCTTGGACGTTTCGAGCTCGTCGGCATTCCTCCGGCCCCGCGGGGCGTTCCTCAGATTGAAGTCACGTTCGACATCGATGCCAACGGCATCGTCAACGTTTCGGCAAAGGATTTGGCTACCAGCAAGGAGCAATCCATCCAGATCACCGCCTCCAGTGGGTTGAACAAGGAAGAGATTGACCAGGCCATCAAAGACGCCGAGATGCACTCCGAGGAGGACAAAAAGAAGAGGGACCTGGTCGAGGCCAGAAACCAAGCGGATTCTCTCATCTATTCGACGGAAAAATCCATCAAAGACCTGGGTGATAAGGTTGACGCTGCGACAAGAACCCAGGTGGAAGAAGCGATAGAGCCCCTCAAAAAGGCCATTGAAGGTGATGATGCCGAAGAAATCAAGCGGCTCAGCGAGGCGCTTACCCAAGCGTCCCATAAATTGGCGGAGGCCATGTACAAGCAGGCCTCCCAAGATTCGGAGGGGCAGGGTGCTGGCACCGCTGGCGATCCAAGCCAGGCGGCTGACGGCGATCAGGATGATGTCGTGGATGCCGATTTCGAGGAAGTCAAAGACGACAAGAAATAAACGGCATTTGAACCGCTATCCCTCGGCCGCCGTCGATCGTCGGTGCCGAGGGATTTTTTATTGTTTCAGCCCCCTCCGCGCTTCCCTTTGGTTTCTACCCCACCGTATCGATTGCGATGAAACGACCGCCCCATGGTCATGGATTCGGGAGCCCATTCATTGTCCCCGGACGGGTCTTCCCGGCGGCATGAACACTCCTGCCGTCCGCAGAGCGGGCAATCTTCGCCGCGGCAAGGATCCATGTGGACCAGAACCCCGGCACACCCCTCAATGTGATCGAACAGAAGGCTTTCAAGATGCTGGGCCTCCCGATGGGCGGTTTCAAGAGGCATATCCTTGGGAAGAATCAGGTGGAGGTCGATGTGAATCTCGGGACCAGACCGCCATGCCCTCAATCGGTGAATGTCGATCCAGGCAGGCCGCCGGCGTTGAATGATCAACGTCGTGATGACGGCGATCAAACCCGGATCCGAGGCATCCATCAAGCCCCTGAAAGACTCCCGGATAAGCTTTCCGCCGCTGAAGAGGATATTGATGCCGACAAGGAATGCGATCGCACCGTCAAGCCAATACCATCGGGTCGCCAGCACCAGGCCGAGTCCGGCAACAACACCTGCTGAACTCACGACATCTGTCATTATGTGGCGGCCGTCGGCCTCCAAGGCGAGGGATCGGGTGCGGCGCCCGACTCGGATCAAGGCGATGCCCAGCCACAGATTGATGACCGATGACCCACAGACGATAATGAGACCGATGTCGAGGCGAGGGATCGGCCGGGGATGGGCGAGGTGTTTCCACCCCACCCAGAATATCCCCAATGCGGCGAGGATGATCAAGGCCCCTTCAAAGCCGGCGGAAAAAAACTCGATTTTCCCGTGGCCATAAGGGTGGCATCGATCCGGGGGCTTCGTGGCCTGGTAGACGCTGTAGAGGGCAAAGCCGGCCGCGGCGATATTGACAATAGACTCCAAGGCATCGGAAAGCACGGCCGAAGAGCCGGTCAGATAATAGGCGAATAGCTTCGCCGCAAGGAGACAGATTCCGATAACCAGTGACAGTGCCGCCATTCGCATTCTCACTGCGGACGTGTGTTGTTCTGCCGGGCTTGCCATTTTGGGGGCGATCATTGGGCGGTTTCCGGAAAGCATCCCATTCTTCGATGGATGTATTTGCCGAGTTGGAACCGATTAATCAGTGTCATCCGGCGCCAAACGAGCCGATCGACCTGGAAGATCCCGGGCATTGGGGTGACCCGGAAGGCACCCATTCGCTCGGTGGCGTCGGGATGGGTTTCAGGCGGTGTTCAGTCGTCATTTTTATCCGTCGCCCCAATTCGTGTCAATCGGGTGTTGAACGGTTTTCATCGGCAGGAGAGTCAGTCGGTCCGACAGGGTGCAGGTGATTTGCAGATCCCGTGTATCCCTGTTCTCCCATCGTGGCACCTTTTCCGAGCCCCGGACCGATCACCGGCTGCGCCGACCGCAGGGGCACGGGGAGGATTGGGGCTTCTGCTCAGTCCCCTTCGGAGCGCGGCGGTCCCTGATTCAAGGCCATCAGTCCCGCCAAGAGTGTTCTTGGCTCGATGTACGGTGCGACAAGCTCGATGACATCGGCAATGGTATCGAGGGCTTTCCCAGCGAGTCTTTCTGCAGGCCTTGTCCGACCGTAAATCATATGCTCATAGGCCCCTGCCGCCTGGATGAGGCCTTTGATTGCCCTGCGCTGATTGTCGGGATGGGTCCGCCAGTCCCTTTCAAGAAGGTCGTGGCATTCAAAGAAGAGCCCCTGGTTCCATACCCATCGAAACTGTGATGGGATATCTTGGAAGCCGTTTTGGATCAGGTGGACCCACACCCGGTCATAGCGGCAAATCCTGTCCCTCAGGTATTCTCGGCATCTGCCATGGCGATGGCGGGCAGACAATGGGTCGGCCATATCCTGATAAACGGGATTGCGCTCTCGGATGGAAGCGATAAGAGCTGACGACAGTTGATTTCGGATCTGCCGGTCTTCGCGGCTTTCGAATGGATTAAAGCCGGGAGGGGGGGCGGGGTGAAAAAGGCGTTGGATGGGGTCCGCCATCTCCTATCGGTCCGGTTTGCCCCGTCGGGGGCAGTTGGAGATCCGATT
>JASFIA010000251.1:0-4995 GCA_050122915.1 Desulfobacterales bacterium
GCAAACCAACCGCTGTCTTTCCTGCGGCACTTCCGAGAATATGGGCCGGCGTCGATATTGCTCTGTGGATTGCCGTCAGCGGCTCCGCTACAAACTCCAGGTAAGAACGGGGTTGCTACGGGCGCTCAACACCCGTTACGCTACCTTTCATTTCGACGACAGAATGATCGTCCTGGATGTGCTTCCCTACGGTTCGAATGAGCTGTTCAGTTTTTTGTATCCGAGGGGGAACGGTCGAAATCCTGGTGACGATTTCAGTCTCATGGCGAACCTGCTGGGCAATTTATGGTGGGAGGTCAAACGGAAAACCAGCAAAAGCTACGTAGCGTCGCGGCAGCTTCTTCAAAAGGCTAACCATAGCCGTGTTTCGGATGCCTCGCTTCCGGTGGAGCGGATCAAGCCCTCGGTAAGCAATAGCGCGCTGCTTTACCTGAAGCTTGGGCGCGGTGATCTGACCTCGGAGAATTTAAGCGAAAGAGTGAAAAAGGCCTACCGGCGTCAAGCCAAGCGGCACCATCCGGATTTGGGTGGCAGCGCCAAACTGTTTCGACGGCTTCAGACCGCCTACGAGGAGCTTCTCGACTGGTCAGAGAACCCCTCCTTCACCCGAAGAGAAGGCTTCCCTGACAAATGGTTCTACAGTGGGGACCGAAACCGGTGGGTGCAACCGATTCCCCCCGCATCCGGTTCCCGGAAAAAACGGTAAGAAGGGCCCCGTCATGATGGCGAGTCCTCCCTGGTCATCCCCCTGCGAGTGGCGGGAAATCAACAGGTGTATTCGGAATTGGGTTGAAGAGCGCACCGCCGACCTGGAAAAAGCCACCCGTTTGGCAGTGGCCATCCGCCATGGAATCGAGGATCTCGATCCCCTCATGGAGGCTCTTTGCAAGGAGGCTTGCCCTCAATGCCCAGCCTCCTGCTGTGGGATTGCACGGGTGTGGTTCGATTTTAAGGATTTGATCACGTTTCATCTGGCTGGCCTCCCGATCCCCGGGGGGCAGATTCACCGATCTCCGGGTGCGGCATGCCCCAACCTTTCATCGGCGGGGTGCCGCCTCCCCCGGCCCTTCCGACCTTATATCTGTACGTGGTATCTCTGTCCATCGATGAAAGAGGCCCTGGGCACAACCGATCCCCGCAGACGCGCCCGCGTCGATCGTCTGATGACCGACCTCGGTGGGTATAGAAGAGCTCTCGAAACAGCCTTTATAGAGGCTCTTTTGTAAATATCGCCCTCAATGTGTTGCCGCGAAACAGAGGCGATCAGGGCGCGGGGTATATTTGCCGGCCACGCCTAATGTGAGCGGATCGGAGTTGGCGGGGTTGAGGGCCATGCCGGGGCAGGGCCGGGACGGGGCACAGCTCATGCTAAGGCAAGATATGGACGACCTCGGACGCGGGCACCAGACGAACCCGCTGCTGGAGTTTGGGGATTTCGCTTTTGAAAACGGCAATGGTCAAGGCATGAGGATGGGCGATGCCGACGGCTTCTCCCTGTTTTTCCGCCGCCGCCGCCAGTTCTTTGAATTGTTTGCGGATAAAGTCGGCTTCCTGGAGGTGGTCGAGAAAGACATCCCTTTCAGCAAAGGGCAGTTGAAAAAGCCTTGCCGACGGCATCGCGACGGTTTCAGCGGTTGATCGGCTATCCACGAAGTACAGGCCCCGTTTCTTCAATACCGTAAACACCTGATATATTTTAGAGGAATCCGCAGTGAGGCGCGACCCCATGTGATTGTTTACGCCTTTGATGCCCGGCAAGCGATCGAGGTGTCGATTGAGTCGGGCGATGAGCTCGTCCGGGGGCATCTGGCTCAGCAGTGCTCCCGGCCCCGGATCCACATCGGGGTATTCGTTGGGCTCCATGGGCAGGTGGAGCATGATTTCATAGCCCTTTTTTTTCAATTGGCGGGTGATAGGGACCAGAAAAGGGCTCTCGGGAAGCACCGAAAAGGTCAACGGCACATGGAGAGCCATAAACGCTTCGGCAAGCCCCTGGTCGTAGCCGATATCGTCTATGATGATGGCGACTTTCGGTCGCACGGCAGGGGGCGATGGCGAGGCGGAAGAGCGGGCTTTCGAGGGCTGGGACGGCGTCGGTGAGGCTTTCTTACGAATGGGAGGTTTGGAAGGAATCGTTTTCGGATACACCTCGTAAACCACAGGGGGGCTTTTGGCCACAGCAGGACGCTTAGGGCCGGAGGGCGTTGGGCCATCGGCTCCTCTCAGCAGGAAATGAGCGATGAGTCCCGCCGCGGTGACCACCACCACCAGAATGCACAGCACCCCAGCCATTTTGGCAAGGGTCAGCCCCAAAGGCGTCTTCGCCTTTCGACGACGGGGACGCGTCGGTTTTGTCTGCCGCTTTCGAGCGGCAGATGGCTTTTTGGTGGGGCTTTTCCTGGTGTTCGCCATGGATTGGAATCGCAGAAGGGCGCCGCTTTCTCAAGGGTTTGGAGAAAACGGCGCCAAAGGGTGATTGAAATCGCAGGCGGCGGTCGGCAGGGATCCGATCACTGCCCCAATGCCTGGAAGATTTGGTAGGAAATCAGCACATCGAGGGCTCTCGCCACCTGATTGTCGCGAAGAAGCCCTTCGACCTCAAGGGGGCTCACCCTGAATTCCATATCTTGAATACCCGTTTTCTTATTTTTCTTGGGTACTTCGATATGGTTCTTCAAATCCCTTTCTTTCAGGAACTCGGAGCTTTCCTCTTCGGTGGCGTCATCGAGCTGTCGATAGATGACCTCGATATCGGGAACGATTCCCTCGGCTTGGATCGATCGGCCGGAGGGCGTGTAATAAAGGGCTACCGTCAGTTTGAGGCCTGAACCGTCCCTGAGGGTCTCGACCGTTTGAACCGACCCTTTTCCGAAAGAGGTGGTGCCCAGAAGAATGGCCCGCTTCTGATCCCTCAATGCCCCGGCAACAATTTCCGATGCACTGGCGCTGCCGCCGTTGATGAGGACCACCATGGGATACGTCCGATTGACATCGGAAGGAGTGGCCCTGAAGACACGCGTGTTGTCCTTGTCTCGGCCCTTGATGGAGAGAATCACGCCGTCATCGATGAAAATATCGGAAATTTTGATGGACTGGTCCAAAAGACCGCCGCCGTTGTTCCTAAGATCCAGAATAAGGCCTTTTAGCGGCTGGTTTTCAGCTTCAATTTTTTCAAGGGCTTCCAAAAAATCTTCTGTCGTGTTCCCGGTGAAATTGGTGATCCAGATGTAGCCGTAACCGGGTTTGAGGGTTCGGGCCTTGATGCTTTTCACTGGGATAACATCCCGAATCAGATCGAAATCGATCGGGTCTGGAGAGCCCTTGCGCAGAACCGTCACCGAGACTTCCGTGCCTTTGGGGCCTCGCATCATTTTAACGGCCTGCCGAAGATCTTCGACGTCTTCGCCGTCAACTTTGATGATACGGTCCATGGCTTGGATACCGGCCTCCGCCGCCGGTGTTCCCTCGATGGGAGAAATCACCGTCACCATGCCGTCTCGCACCGTTATGTGAATACCGATACCGGTAAAATTGCCCTGGGTGTCTATTCTGAGGTCTTCGTAGGCGTCAGGAGGCAGAAGTGTCGAGTGGGGGTCGAGGCTCTGAACCATTCCCTGTATGGCTTTTTCGATCAATTCTTTGGTATCGACCTCGTCGACGTATTTTTCCTGGATGATTTCGAGAACATCGGAAAAAACCTTCAGACCTTTGTAGGTTTCTTCAGTGCTGGCATCCAGGCGGGAGATGAATCCGGTCCCGACGGCCCAGATGACGACAGCACCCGCCATGACCATCCACAGCTTGGTGAAGCGATTGGGGGGGGTTGCCATGTTAGGTTCCTTTATCCTTTTTTCAGCCAGAGCATGGGGTTTTCAGGTTTCCCATGATGCCTGACCTCGAAATAGAGACCGGGGCCAGTCATAGAAGCGGAATCCCCGACGGTAGCGATGACTTCTCCGCGATCCACGCGGTCTCCTTTGGTTTTGAAAGCGTCTTCAATATGGGCGTAAAGGGTATAATAGCTGCCCCCATGGTCGAGAATGATCATGTTACCGTATCCTTTGAACCAGTCGGCAAACAGAATCGTTCCCGGCGCCACGGCTCTTATCGGTTCTCCGCGGTCTGTTCGGATGTCGATGCCGCTTCTGAAGTTGGTGACATTATAGCGAGCATTGCGATATGGCCCGTAGAAATTAATTACTTTACCCCTAACCGGCATTTCAAGCAAGCCCTTCAGGGAAACAAACGCTCTGCCCGCAGCCTTCTGTGCATCGGCTTTTCGCTGCAGGTCCTCCAGCATCTTGTTGAGCGCCTCGGCCGATTGCTTCAGATCGGCAACGGCGGCCAACTCAAGGGATTTATCTGCCCGAATCATCGACAGAAGCCGACGGCGCTCCGTGCGCTCGCCATCGAGGGTTCTCAGGTGCTCATTCAGAGAGTCCTCCAGCGCGGCCTTTTCTGTTTTTCGCAGAGCCAGCTCCGCGGCCACGGTCTTTGCCTGAAGCAGTTGGCGGACCAGTGCCTGGCGTTTCTCCTCATCGTTTTCAATGATGACGCTGATCGCATGCTGCCGTGCCAGCATCTGGTGAATGGAATCCGCAGAGGTCATGGCGGGAAAGGGCCCCAACCGCGAGAGTTTATAGAGAGCGGTAATCCGCTTTCCGACCCGCTCGCTGTTGGAATTGATTTTCCCTTCAAGCTCGGCCAGGGCGGACGACTGCTCGTCGATGGACTGGTCGAGCGTTACCATGTCCCTGTTTAGGCGATTAATGGCCATCCGATGGCCGTGGATTTTTCGATGGAGGGTTTCGAGTCTTTGGTTGATTTGGACTTCCTTTTGGTTGAATCGTTCGACGGCGGCTTTCCGTTCACTGATTTCGGCTTCTATATCGGCCGCCTTCTGACTGAGGTCTTCAATAGATGTCTCGCGAGGGGGGCTGCCATCGGTCCGGGTCGGCTCGCCAGAGAGCGCGACATAGTCGGGCTGGCTGAAAA
>JASFIA010000252.1:0-4972 GCA_050122915.1 Desulfobacterales bacterium
CCCCATTCCATAATCGCCGTCTTTTCCCTCTTTAAGCCGCCGGCCGGATCGACAGACCCCTCTGAATGGGTTTCCGGAGGCCGAGGCTTTCGGTTGACAGGGGTCTTCCGTTCCCATAGTCTCCCGGGCCAAATGAATCGAAGCCTCGAAACGGCGCCGTCCTATCAACAAAAGGAGTCTGGCCATGATGCCCAAGTCCATCGGTTTTCTATGGGTAGCGGTGCTGGCTGCCCTGTCGACGGGGGCGTCTCCGGTTGCGGCCGGAAACGACGTTCTGCGGTTTGGGGTGCTGCCGGTGGTGGATACCCTGCCCCTTTTGGTGGGGGAATCGGAAGGGTTGTTTGCCGCCGAGGCCATCGATTTACAGATGGTGTCATTTCAGAGCGCCCTCGAGCGGGATGCCGCCTTACAGGCCAAAAAGCTCGACGGGTATTTTGGGGACTTGCTGAACACCATTTTGTTGATTCGAGGGGGACATCCGCTTAAGATCATCACCACCGCCTACCACACCCATCCGGATCACCGGATGTTTGGAATTGCCGCTGGCCCCGGGTCTGGCGTCCGTTCGATCCGGGACCTGGCGCACCATCACGTCGCCATTTCCAGAGCCACCATTATCGAATATCTTCTCGACCGGATGGCCGAACGGGAGGGACTGCCGGTCGGCTCGGTGGCCAAGCAGGAAATCAAGAAGATCCCCATCCGGCTTCAGATGCTGCTGGCCGATCAGGTGCCCGCAGCGCTGTTGCCCGAGCCGCTGCTGACCCTTTCCGAGTCCAAAGGGGCCCGGGTTATCGGCGATGATCGCCACCTGGACACGGCCGAGACGGTACTGGCCATGGAGATGACGGGAAAGACCAACGGTCTGGTGACACGGTTTCTCACGGCATACGGAAAAGCGGTGGCAAGAATCAATGCCAGGCCGGACGCCTACCAGGATCTCTTGGTCGAAAAAACGCGCTTCCCCATGCCGGTGAAGGACCGCTATCGGGTTCCGGAATTCCCGGCGGTGGGGTCTCCCAGTGAGGCAGACGTGGCAGCCGTCCAGGACTGGTTGGTGGCAAGCGGCATGATGACCGACCGGTTGCGCTACGGGGAGATCGTCTACACGCCTTGACACAGCGGCCGTCTGTGGAAAAGTCATGATTGCGATATCCGATATCAGAAAGGGGTTTGGCGGCGGGAATGAGGAGGTGCTGAGCGGCATCTCCTTTACGGTGCCGGCGGGGGAGTCATTGTCCATCATCGGGCCTTCCGGCTGCGGAAAGACCACTCTGCTTTACATCCTGGCGGGGTTGCTGACCCCCACCTCCGGGACCGTGGCCGTCCAGGGCGGGGGCGGGACGCATTCTGCGGGTAAAACCGCATTCATTCTCCAAGATTTCGGCCTTTTTCCATGGAAGACCGCATCGGACAATATCGGCCTGGGACTTCAGCTCAAGGGGATGCCGTCGGCGGATCGCAGGGCGGTCGTTGGCCTTCTTATGAAGGAACTGGGGCTGGAGGGGTTTGAAAACCGATACCCGGCCCAGCTTTCCGGCGGCCAAAAACAACGGGTCGCCATTGCCAGAGCCCTGGCGGTGCGCCCGGATTTGATTCTCATGGACGAACCTTTCTCCTCCCTGGATGCCCTCTCCCGGGAACGCCTCCAGGACACCATGGTGGAGATGTGGCGGCGTCGACAGGTCACCACCATTATCGTCACCCACAGCGTGGAGGAGGCCGTGATTCTGGGTTCCCGGGTACTGATCCTGACAGACCGGCCGACCCGAGTGAAAGCCATCGTAGACAATGGAGACGTCGGTACGCCCGGCTACCGTACCCATGACCGCTATTTTCAGCGGATCAAGGAGGTGCGTCGGGTCCTGGAGGTCTAAGGGGATGACCGGGGTTCTTCGATACGGGGCATCGCTTTTCGTTCTGGTCGGCGGTTGGAAACTGGCGGCTCTGTGCCTCGGCACGGCCATGCTGCCGCCTCCGGAAACTGCCATCGCCGCTTTTGGATCGGCGGTAAAGACATGGGCCTTCTGGTCTCATTTTCTGGCGTCCGCCCTGAGGGTGACTGCCGCCATGGCCCTGGCCTGGTTGACGGCTTTTCCGGCCGGCATCCTTCTTGGCTATCATCGGTCGGCCAACCGCTATCTCTCCCCATTTGTGTTTTTGACGTATCCGATACCGAAGATCGTTCTGCTGCCGGTGTTTTTGGTGCTCTTCGGGCTTGGCGATCTCAGCAAGATCTTCATGATCGCCCTGATTATCGGCTATCAGATCCTCGTGGCCACCCGGGACAGCGTCATCGGCCTCGACCCGAAATATATCGATTCCTTTCGTTCTCTGGGAGGCGATGGGTTGCAGACGCTCCGGCACGTCGTCGTGCCGGCGGCGATGCCTCATGGATTCACGGCGCTTAGAATCGGCTGCGGAACCGGGATTGCCGTTCTCTTCTTCGTGGAATCCTTTGCCACCCAGAGAGGCTTGGGGTATCTGATCATGGACGCCTGGGGGCGTTTCGATTACCGGGGCATGTTCGTCGGCATCATCGGCATGAGCCTGTTGGGAGTCTGCCTGTATGAGGGATTCAACAGTATCGAGAAGACCATGTGCGCCTGGAAATTTTTAGGCGTCGGCCGTGGCAAGGCGGTGCCCTCATCCGCCTCCCCATTGACCGAGCGCGCAGTCGTCTACGGGCGAATGATCAAGTTCAGCCATACGGTCTTCGCCCTGCCTTTCGCTCTGGCAGCCGTGGTCCTGGCCCACCGGGTTCACAAGGTCACCCTCTGGCAGCTTGCCTGGATTTTAGTGGCCATGGTGGGTGCCAGATCGGCGGCCATGGGGTTCAACCGGATTGTGGATGCCCGCTTCGATGGCTCCAACCCGCGGACGGCCGAGCGAGAGATACCCTCCGGGCGCTTGAGCAGGCGGTCGGCCGTCTGGTTCGTGGTGCTGTTTTCGGCCCTCTTCGTTCTGGCAGCCGGTATGTTGAGTCCCCTCTGCCTTTATCTGGCCCTGCCGGTTCTGGCGGTCCTATTCCTCTATTCCTACACCAAACGCTTTACCACCTTCTCCCATGTCTTTTTGGGCTTTTCCATCTCTCTTGCACCCGCAGGCGCCTGGATTGCCGTGACCGGTCGGCTCGACTGGTCGGTGCTGAGTCTCTGTATGGCGCTCCTCTTCTACATTGCCGGCTTTGACGTGCTTTACGCCTGTCAGGATTCCGAATTCGATCGGCAGGCTGGTCTCCACTCCATTCCGGCCCGGTGGGGACATCGGACGGCTTTTGTCATTGCCGCCCTCCTGCACCTCGTCGCGTTTCTTTTTTTCTGTCTGATCCACCTTGTTTTTGACATGGGGCCGGTTTACCTTGCGACGGTCGCTATCATCGGCGGACTGCTCGTTTTAGAGCATCGTCTCGTGCGGCCGGACGATTTGAACCGGATTCAGATGGCTTTTTTCAACGTCAACAGCGCGATATCCATCACGCTTTTTTTAGGAATTCTTTTGAGCGAACTTGCCGGCGGGGGCTGAGTGCCGTCCGATCGGGCGGAGCCCCGAGGTCGGCAGCGGATTGGCGTCACACCACACCGGCAACTGCCGTTGCGACGGCTCCTCCTCCAACCGACTAAGGGGTGACGGTTCTGCCGCCAATAGAGACCTATGAATGGGAAGGGTAGGGTGAAACAAGCGGTGAAGAAGCGATACATCGTCGGAATCACCGGCGCGAGCGGAGTGATCTACGGGATTTCCCTTTTGCGGCGGCTCATGGATCAGCCAGTGGACATTCACCTTATCGTCACCCCCGACGGCCGCAAGGTCCTGAACCATGAAATGGGCCGGGGCGACGTGACGGGGTGTATCGACAGTCATCCCGATTTCAGGCCCCATGCCGGCGCCCGAATTCATGAGCACCCCTCCGACCGTTTTTTTTCACCCCCGGCCAGCGGCTCCTTTCGACATGATGGAATGGCCGTCGTTCCCTGCTCGATGAAAACCCTCGCAGCGGTGGCTTCGGGCCTTGCCGACAATCTTCTTTCCAGAGCCGCGGACATCTGCCTCAAGGAGCACCGCCCCCTGGTGCTGGTGCCGAGAGAAATGCCTTTCAGTCGGATTCATCTGGAAAACATGCTGAGGGTGTCCGATGCGGGCGGGGTCATTTTACCCCCGGCTCCGGGTTTCTATCGCCATCCCCGGAGTATCGACGATCTGGTGGACTTTGTGACCGGGCGCATCCTTGATCAACTGGGGGTGCCCAATACCCTGGTAAAGGAATGGGGCGACGATGATTCGACCGACGCATAGCTATCCCCATCTCGGTGCCTTCATTCGTGACCTCGAAGCGGCCGGGGAACTCAAAGTGGTGACGGAGCCGGTATCCCGAGTCATAGAAATCAGCCGGTACACCGACGGGGAAAGCAAAAGTCCCGGAGGTGGAAAGGCCCTGCTTTTCACTGCCGTCGAGGGGTCCGAATTCCCGGTGGCCACAAACTTGTTCGGCAGCTTCCGGCGGATCGGCATGGCCTTGGGGGTGGACACCATCGAACGGCTGGGGGACCGTGTCAGGGAACTGATCGAGATGTCCCCTCCCCAGAGCTTCCGGGATATGCTGGGAATGCTGCCCGCCGCGCTGTCGATTTCCAAATTTTTCCCCCGGCCTTATCGGGGCTCCACGCCTCCCTGCCAGGAGGTGGTGCTGACCGGAGAGCAGGTGGATTTGTCTCGGATTCCGGTCCTTCAATGCTGGCCTAAGGATGCCGGACCCTTCATCACCCTGCCCCTCGTCTTTACCAAAAGCCTCGAATCCGGAAGACGCAATTGCGGTATGTACCGCCTTCAGGTGTTCGACCGCAACACAACGGGCATGCACTGGCACATCCACAAAGACGGGTCGAGCTACTACAGCGAGTATCGCCGCGCTGGCAAACGAATGCCGGTCGCCGTGGCCATCGGGGGGGATCCGGCGACCATCTATTCGGCC
>JASFIA010000253.1:0-4921 GCA_050122915.1 Desulfobacterales bacterium
GGAGGCCATCGAAAACCTGGCCCGGGCAATCATGACCACCGATACGGTACCCAAATGGCGCTCCATCCGGGTGGATGGGGAAAACGGATCCTATACCCTGACGGCCGTTGCCAAAGGCGCCGGAATGATTCGACCGGACTTGGCCACCATGCTCTGCTTCGTGGTCACGGATGCCGCCGCCACCCCCGCCACCCTGCGCGGCGCATTGAGCCGGGGGGTTGATCGGAGCTTCAACCGTATCACCATAGACGGTGATACCAGCACGAATGATACGGTGCTGCTGATGGCCAATGGGCTTTCGGGAGTTTGCGTCGACGACGGCGACTCCCGAAGCCAATTCCAGGCCGCCGTGGAGGATCTCCTGATCGAGATGGCCCGATGGATTGTTCGAGACGGGGAGGGGGTTTCAAAGGTTGTCGACGTACGGGTCCTCGGCGCCCCCGATGCCGACGGCGCATATCGAGTGGCCGATGCCGTCGCCCATTCTCCTCTGGTCAAGACGGCGTTCTTTGGCGAAGATGCCAATTGGGGCCGAATACTGGCCGCGGCTGGCCGTGCCGGTGTCGTCTTCGATCCCGACGCCGTCGACCTCTTTTTTGACGACGTGCAGATGGTCCGCTCAGGGGCGGGGTGCGGTCCGGCTGCAGAGGCGGCGGCCACTGCGGTGATGAAGCGCCCTGCCTTCAGCGTCACCCTCGATCTCCATGCCGGCGAGGGAGCGTCGACCCTCATCACGGGTGATTTTTCCCTGGATTACGTCAGGATCAACGCGGACTATCGCTCTTGATCTCCCGTCAACGGGACCGGGTACTCGATGAAGGGAATTCGAATTCAAAAATATCTGTCCGAAAGCGGCGTCTGCTCGCGACGTCAGGGCGAACGACTGATGGTTGAGGGACGGGTGACCGTCAACGGGCGCCCCGTGACTGAATTGGGGGCTCGGATCGATCCTCGGACGGATCGGCTGGCCGTCGACGGCAGGCCGGTGACATCCCGAAGCAAAACCGTCTACCTGGCCCTGAACAAGCCTGCCGGCGTCGTCACCTCCTGCAGCCAGGGCGGTGATCCCGTGGTGGTGGACCTGATCGATCTCCCCGAGCGCGTCTACCCGGTGGGGCGCCTGGACAAGGACTCCACCGGTCTGGTGATCCTGACCAACGACGGAAGGCTCCATCACCGTCTTCTGCATCCCTCTTTCGATCATGAAAAGGAATACGACGTTACGGTCGACGGGCCCATCAGCAGCGGTGCGTTGCGAAAAATGGCCCGAGGGCTGCCCATGATGGGCACCCGGACCCGGCCGGCGGCCATTCAACGGACCTCGGAGGTCCGTTTCAAAATAACTCTGAAAGAAGGGAAGAACCGACAGATTCGTCGTATGGTTCGCAAGGTCGGCCGGCGCGTGGTGGCCTTGAGTCGCATCCGTGTCGCCAATATCCGGTTGGGACGCCTCAAACCCGGACAATGGCGGCATCTAACGCCCGCGGAGGTGGAGGCTCTCTTGACCCAGACCCTAAGAGGGATGTCGCGCGGGGGGGGCTCCGACGGCGTGTCTGAAGAGGGGTAACGGGCGTTTCGACGGGAGCCCCCGATCAAAGGGGTTCGGCGGCGATGTCGACCCGTTTTTTCTTGATCTTTACCGGTGAAAAAGCGAAAAGATGATCGGCCGTTGTAGGTATTGCTCGTAAACCCGTCTGGCAGGTGGATCCATGGTTTCCTTTGAAGCGTTGATTGGAAAAGAAGAAAAGGTGGCAGTGGTTGGGCTGGGATACGTCGGTCTTCCCTTGGCGGTCCATATGGCAGCGCATTTCAAGGTGGTCGGATTCGATCTGAATTCATATCGAATTCAGGAACTTAACACCGGAAAGGACCGGACCCTGGAGGTTTCAAAAGACGATCTCCGGAGGGTGTCAGTGACCTTTACCGATGATCCTCGGCTGTTGTCCGAATGCCGTTTGATCATCGTTGCCGTGCCGACCCCCATCGATTGCCATCGCAATCCGGATTTTATCCCACTCGAAGGGGCTTCCCGAACGGTGGGCCGGCATATGACCACAGGGACCTGCGTGGTGTTCGAATCCACCGTCTATCCGGGAGCCACAGAGGACGTGTGCGTTCCCATTCTCGCCCGGGAGTCCGGACTGGCATTCGGAAAAGATTTTTCGGTCGGATATTCCCCCGAGCGGATCAACCCGGGGGACAAGGTGCATACCCTCGAGAGCATCGTTAAGGTGGTATCCGGCTCCGATGACGCCACCCTGAGGCTTCTGGCAGACCTGTATGGTAAAGTGGTCAAGGCCGGCATCCATCTGGCACCGTCCATCAAAGTGGCCGAAGCGGCCAAAGTGATCGAGAATACTCAGCGCGACCTCAATATTGCGCTCATGAACGAGCTGTCCATGATTTTCGACCGAATGAACATCGACACCCTTGACGTGCTGGAGGCTGCGGGCACCAAATGGAACTTTCTTCAATTCAGACCCGGCTTGGTGGGGGGCCACTGCATCGGGGTGGATCCCTACTACCTGACCTTCAAAGCAGAAGCCATCGGCTACCATCCCGAAATGATTCTTGCGGGCCGCCGCATCAACGACGGCATGGGGAAATACGTTGCCGAGAGGATCGTCAAGGTTCTCATCCGTGACGGTCGGCGGGTGAGGGGTGCCAGAGTCGGAATCCTTGGATTGACCTTCAAGGAAGATGTTCCCGATCTTCGCAATACCCGTGTGGTGGACATCATCACTGAACTGTCGGATTACGGCATCGAGGTCCGGGTCAGCGATCCCCTGGCGGATCCCGACGAAGCCCGCCGCTATTACGCTGTCGACATCACTCCCTTCGAGTCCCTCGGGCCACTTGATGGTGTGGTGGTGGCGGTAACCCACAACGCCTATCGACTCAAAGGGCTCGACGCCGTCGCAGGACTGTGCCGCAATGGGAGTCCTTTGATTTTCGATCTCAAAGGGGTCTTCGATCCCATCGAGGCGAAAGAAAAAGGGATCGTCTATTGGCGTCTGTAATCTTCTCACGACCGCTTATCCGTCCTGTCGGTCCTGCTGAATCTGAGGGCGGACCTTGAATCGGTGGCTTCGGGCCCTCTACAGGGTCTATGGCCTTTGTATTTTTGCTCCCCTTCTGTGCCTCTCCACTATTTTCTTCGGCACCTTGGCGGTGCTGCTGGCGGCGGTGCTGCCGCCCTCGACGGTGTCCTTCATCTGCGGCCGGTCCTGGGCGAGATGGAACAGCGCCCTCACTCCCATGTGGGTGCGGGTGACCGGGCGGGAAAACGTCACCCCGGGTCAGTCCTATGTCGTTGTGTCCAATCATTTGAGCCACTATGATATATTTGTGCTCTACGGATGGCTGGGCATCGATTTCAGATGGGTCATGAAGCAGGAGTTAAGGAGGACACCGTTCATCGGTATCGCCTGCGAGCGGCTGGGGCACATCTTTATCGACAGGGATCATCGTAAGGCCGCTCTGGCGTCCATCGACCGGGCAAAGAGCCGCATCGTCGATGGAACCTCAGTGCTTTTCTTTCCCGAAGGGACACGCAGTCGGGATGGGAATCTGCAGCCGTTTAAAAAAGGGGCCTTTATGCTGGCACTGGATCTCGGCTTGCCCATACTTCCCGTGACCGTTTCCGGTACGCGGGAAATCCTGCCGCCTTGCACCACGAGCCTTTTTCCGGGAAAGGCCAGTCTCAGCATTCACGAACCCATCGACACGTCACGATTCAGCGTCGGGACCCTGTCGGAGCTGATGGCCATTGCCCGGGAACGGATCGTGTCGGCGTGACCTGTTTGGACCCCTGGCCATTCCCTCACCGATGGTCAGGCGTGTCGCCGATGATGGGACCGGATTTCGTGGGCACGACCCTTGCCGGAACAAGGTCGCCCCTTTCCTATAGGTCCGTTAACCAGTTGGCTCAACCGGGAGGATGTGGAAGATGGGATTTCAGCCGTTTTGTCGAATCCGCAACTATCCGGGACCCGTCAAGCTGCTGCTCGGGGTGGTGTTTCTGGTGATCGGGGTTCCGGTGTTTATATTGCCTATTCCACTGGGATTTGTATTAATCATGGCCGGGACCGTTCTCGTTATTTCGGCCCTTAGGAAAGAAGCGGCCTTGAGCGCATATCTGACCCGTCGGTTTCCCCGGCTGATTCGCCGGTGGGAGGCCATATCGGCAATCTGCTCCCCCGGGCCCCAGGGTGGCGATCGCCCCCGTGGCCAATCCCCGCCGACGGGCGGAAATGGTGCCCATCATCTTCGGTCCGCTTCCCAGAACATGTCGGCCCCTAAAAGTGATACCGAACCTCGATGATGTGAAACTCCACTCCGGGGTTTTCATCGTAGACATTGGCATTGGATATATGCTGAAACAGGTACCCTACAGACACTTCGGGGCTGATGTTCCACCGAACGCCGATGTCCTCGGCAAAGGTGAACCACCCCCCCAGATCTTCGTCCCCGTAACGGTGGGCGGTCATGCCGCCGGCCCGGATGCTTGCCGTCACCGTCAGCCAGCCGCCGGGGAGATTGAGATCGATGCGTGGGCCGATGGCGGCAAAGAAACCGTCATCGCTGCCGGCGTGCAGGCCACCGGCGGTCAGGGTCAGCCCTTGATCTACGGACCATCCGCTGCCCCATTCCCAGAAATCTTTTGATTCGACTGCTCCCGCGAGCCCATAGTAATGGAAGAACTCCTCACCCGAATCCGCATCGAAGCCGTACTGGACTCCAAGATCGACGCCCACCTCGGCTGATGCAGCGGGCGGGCAAATCAAGACAAAGGCGCAGAGGGTAAGGCATAGAGCCCCTTTTAATATCATCCGTTCAATTCCTTTCCGCCGACAGCGGATCGTTGCAGATCCCCCGGCGTTCATTGACCCATGGGCCGGGTGACTCAAAAAATCCCACG
>JASFIA010000254.1:0-4911 GCA_050122915.1 Desulfobacterales bacterium
ATGCCAATGAGCGCCGCAACCAGCCAAAGTCTGCGTTTCATCTGTTCCTCCCTTAAAAAAAATGCCACGACCGACCCAACACCCGGACGGGCGTCGGTACCTTCGTGGCACGGCTGATCGCAGCGTTGTGGCAATGAGGGAAAAGGTGAAGAAGCGGACTTCGGCCCGCCATTTGGCTTAACTGGTAACAGATGCGCGAAAGGGAAGTCAAGAGACGTGATGTCCGGAGCCTACCCTCACGCCACGAGGAAATAGACGGCAGCCACCGTCAGGAGACTCACCACCCGGGCCCCCTGGCCCGCGAGCAAAATCTGCGTTCCCATCTTGGGTTTGAAAATCCCCACGTATCGGGGGAGTTGATGGCGAAGGGCACGGACGGGAAACGCCAGTACATTGCCGATGATCAGAGCAATGACCGTCTGTTTGACCGACAGGACCCCGGCATCCATCAAGGCGCCTGCGGCAGCAAAGCCGGACGTGAATTCAGCGGCGAAGCTCAACACGACCACCGACAGGGATTCCATTGGAATGACAGAGGTCACCACGGTCCGGGTCATGGCCTCTCGGAGCATATCGAAGCCGCCTGCGCCGTGAATGACGTACACGGCGACATAGATGGGAATCACATAGAGGGCCACGCCGGTCATCCGGGCCGGGAGTTTGTCTCGAAGCCGATCGATGAGGCCCGCTGCCGATTCGCCCCGTGTCCGTTTGGGCGTCTCGCCCGGTGCCGCCGTCTGCGGCTGCTTGGGAAGCATGAGGCGGCCCAGAACCAGAAATACGGCGGTTCGGAGAACGGCAGCGAGAAAGGTCAGCAGAAAATAAAGGGCTCCTGCGATTCCGGTCAATGGCAGGACGATAAACACCGTTGTGGGCAGGTGGAGAAAATACGACGGCAGCTGATTGACCAGATTGGTGAGATAGAGTTGCCTGCGGTTGATGGTGCCATCTCGATAGAAATCATAGAGCATGGCATTGGCGGCGACCCCGGAAAACCATGCCGCCGTGAAAGAGGCGCCGCAACGGTCCCCCAGGCGGCTGAACCGAAATAGAGGCCGGGCCAGCGCTGCAAGGGACCGGGTCCATCCCATCATCTCGATGGTCTGTCCGGCGGCAAGTCCGATAAGAATAAACAGGTGAAGCCGCAGCAAGGGAAGTATCAGCCGCTCGGGCAGGGATTGCCACTGGAGACGCTCCGACCCTGCCACGGCAAGAATGAGAATGAGGGCCGAAAGAAGCAGCGAGACCGCCAGTTTGCGATAGGGGGGCTTAACGGACTTTCGGGCCATGTCCCCGGTTCCGCTTGGCGATGATCAATGTCCAATAGTCGGGGCCCCTGCTGCCAAGACGGCGGATGTCGGTCACCACCTCCTGATCCGGCATTCCGCAGCGAACCACGCCGGTGCTGTCGTCGAGCAAACGGGCATCCTCCAGCGCCCCGCAGATGTCCCCAATGTTCCGGTAGGCCTTCATGATCACCACATTTTCGGCATGACCGTTCAGGGAGCGAATTCGCTCGGTTCCCCGGGTACCGGCCATGATGAGCAGTGACTCATTGCCTTCCACCAAAGGGGTATTCAATGCGGCGGCGGAAGCCTGGTATGACGTGATCCCGGGTATGGTGACAATGGGCAGACTGGGAAATTGTTTTTGAATGGCCCCCAGCACGTAGCCGTAGGTGGAATACGTCAGGGGGTCGCCGAGGGTCAGAAACGCCGCGTCCTGGCCGGCCTGAAGGGCGTCGGCAATGGTCTGGGCATTGGCGACCCACGCCCGTTCCTTTTCGTCGCTGTCCTGGGTCATGGGAAAGGGCAGGCACCGGGTTTCCACCCCTTGCCTCAAATGGGGTTCGGCGATGGTCATCGCCAGGCTGTAGTCGTTCTTGGTGGATGCGGCGGTAAAGACAATATCCACCGTCTGCAAGACCTTGACGGCTTTTAAGGGAATCAGATCCGGGTCACCCGGACCCACGCCGATACCATAGAGCGTTCCGGTTTTCATGGGCCTTTTCCTATTGGAGTGGTTACCTCTTGGGCCATTGTCATGCATGTCGATACCGGCCCGGCGGCGCTGAGTCCCGCGCGGTCCAGAACATCTTTGCCCCGACGGCAGAACACCTCCGGGTACAAATGGGCGCCGATGGTCCAGACGCCGACCAGAAGCCTCAGCGTCGGTCGAGAAACAATGGTTTCGTCAATCAAATACACCTGTCCGTTCTTAACGGCCCGGATGGTATCAAAACCGGGCTCATCACGAATCATATCTATGGTGGGACGGTTCATGACCCCCGACTGGGCCAGGTAGACATCGATTTCATCCCCCCGGGACATCAGCCGCTCCTTGCCGTAATAGGCGATGTTGGTGGTCCGAACCTGGGGGGCATCGGAGGCGATGTTGACGCCGCCGGCCGCTTCAAGGGCGAAAATGGGCATCGTTCCCGGTCGAAACGTTTTCATTCGGTGGTGGATGGCCTCGAAATAGACGCGCTGTCTATCGCCCTCATCGATTTCCCCGGACAGCTTCCCGAAATCGGTCAGGGCTTCGTGAAACCTCGCCGCCATCTTCTCGGCATTGTCCCGCCTTCCCGTCAGCACTCCCAGAATCCGCCAGTACTCGAGCATTTCCTCGACAGTTGCCGGCTGAAGGGATACCACCACGATGCCGTGGCGCTCGAGCTGTTGGATCAAGCTGCCGTATCCCCGCTCGATCATCGGCCTCACCAGCACCAGATCAGGAGAAGCCGCGAGGAATTTTTCCACGCCGTCGTGGTAGGAATATACCTTCCGGGTTCTGGCCTCTGGAGGATAGACTTCGTTTGGGCTCACCCCGATGACGGCGTCTTCCGCCCCCAGGGCGAACAGGTTTTCGGTATGGGCGCCGTAAAGGGAGATAATCCGGTCGAAGGGCACACTGACCCGGAGATCCCGGCCGGCATGATCCCGGATGCTTCCGGCATCGACGACTCCGGAGGCGGCAATCACAGCCATTCCCAGCAAGACTCCGAGCACCTGGACCATTCATCCCCTCCGAAAACTCACCTGAACCGCACCGCACACCGGATCGAACCGCACATCACTGTCGACGCCGAAAACCGCTTTGAGGGCATCGACGGTGAGCACGTCGGCGGTGGGCCCCCTGTCGACGATCCGGCCGTCATGCATCAGCAACAGATGGTCGCAGAACATGGCTGCCAGATTGATGTCCTGGAAAACGGCCAGCACCGTCCGCCCGAGACGGGCAACCCGTTCTGCGGTGACGTTGAGCAGATGAATGGCATGCCGGATATCCAGGTTCGATGTGGCTTCATCGAGCATGAGCACCGGCGTGTCCTGGGCCAGGGCCCGGGCAAAGACCACCCGCTGCTTTTCCCCACCGCTCAAGTCCGTTACCCGCCGATCGGCAACGCCCTCGGCCGCCGTCGCCGCCAGGATATCCTGGACGACCTGCACGTCTTCAAGGGATGGCGGACTGAATCGTCTCATGTAGGGGTATCTTCCCATCAGGACCACCTCCCGGGCGGTAAAAGGGAAGTTGATGTAAAAATCCTGGGGCACGAGGGCGATTTCTTTCGCCAAGGCTTTTCGGGTCAGCCCCGACAGGGCCTTGCCCTTGTACCGGATGCGGCCGGCATCGGGAGACTTCATCCCAGCCAGAAGATCGATAAGGGTCGTTTTTCCGCATCCGTTGGGCCCTAATAGGCCATAGAACCGTCCGGCATCGAGGCGCAGTGACAAATCGGCAACCACCGGCTTTCCCGGATGTCGAAAGCTGATTCCATCGGCTTGAAACAGGGGCGGCTTACCGTCCATGGCTCACCGTCGACCCATGTGGTGCTTCCGGAAGACATAGCAAAAGAACGGACCGCCGATCAGAGCTGTCAGAACGCCGATAGGGATTTCTTGGGGCAGAACGGCTCGGGTGATGGTGTCCGCAGACAAAAGAAGCAGCGCTCCGGACAACATGGCGACAGGCAGGAGCCTTCGGTTGTCCGGCCCTGTTGCCATTCGCACCAGGTGGGGCACCAGAAGGCCGACAAATCCGATAATACCGGCCACAGCGACGCAAACGGCCGATACCAGAGACGCCGTCACCAGGAGGACGGCGGTCACTCTCCGGGTTTCCACCCCCATGGATGCCGCTGCCCGATCTCCCAATGCCATGAGATTCAGGTCCCGGCCGTAGATTAAAAAAATCGTCGTCCCGACCGACAGCGCCCCTGAGACAAGCACAACGTCCAGCCAGGTTCGAGAAGCGAAACTGCCCATCAACCAGAAGATGATGACGCTGACCTGTTCGTCGGCGACGTACTTGAGAAAGCTCAGACCCGCCGAGAGAATGGCGGCCACGATGATACCGGACAAAATCAGATGGGTCGACGGGATATCCCCGCCGTCTCCCGAGGCCATGGCCATCACCAAAAAAAGGGTAACGGCGGCGCCAATAAAGGCGAACACCGGGATGGGCAGGGCGAGGGCCATCTTTATATTGAGCAGTATCGCCACTGACGCCCCGAAAGCGGCCCCTGCAGAGACCCCCAGGGTGTAAGGGTCCGCGAGCGGATTCAACAGGATCCCCTGAAAGACGCCTCCTGCAGCTGCAAGCCCCGCTCCGACCAGGGCGGCACAGAGGATTCTCGGCAGCCTGACGTCCAGGACAACCGCCGGGGCCACCGCATTCATGTCCGCAATCCACTCCGGCCGGTTCAACAGGCCCGATGCAATGATCCGGGCGACATCGATGACCGGAAGGCGGATATAGCCGAGGGCCGCCGAACCGACGACGGCCGCCGTCACCAGGCACGCCAGAAAACCTATCTGATAGCCCACGGCAAGCGGCCCCTTGAACGGTTGCATAACGATTCCATTTCCGGTCGGATGCGCCATCTCTTGATCGGGGCCGACCCTGCTGTCG
>JASFIA010000255.1:0-4904 GCA_050122915.1 Desulfobacterales bacterium
AAACCACAGCAGAATGGCGTCGGGAATGCCCACGAGCGCACCCGTGTCGGGTTGCCAGATGACATTTCCCAGACAATAGGTCAATCCGGTCAAAATGACCGCCGCACTGACATACCAGACGGAAACATAGAGGACGGCCTCCTTGCGCTGCCGGATGGTCAATACAAGGTTGATAAACGCCAGCGCGAAGGAGACCACCACCAGCATATCCGCCGGCCAGATCAACTCGGCGTACTCCCGTCCCTGGCTGTGCCCCGTAAATAGTCCTGTTATTCCGGCAATAACGGCCACGTTCCAAACGAGGGCATTGGTAACGCCCAACCGTTGGCTGTAAAGCTCCGTCTTGAGTAGGCGCGGCACGTAATAAAAAGCCGCCGCCAGGAGTCCGGGTGTGGTGAATCCGAAAAGGACCACGTTGACATGGATGGGCCTCAGCCGCCCGAACTGGAGAAAAGAGATGTTGCCCATGAAGTCCGGGGCGATGAGATAGCCGGCAGCAATCATGCCGATGGAGGTGCCGAAGGCGAACCAGAATGCGGACGTGATGGCAAATGCCTTGGCTGTCGGATTATTGGGAACGGCTGTGTCGGCCATGAAACACGTCATCCTTTCCAAACCGATGTTAGCAATTCAAGCGCCGGAGCAGGCCGGCCTTTCATTTTCAGCTGTGACACGCCAGCCAGCAGCCCAGGTTGACGTTTTTCTCCCTGTGGCATTCGATGCAAAACCCCATGTAAAAGTGCTTTCCCTTGATTCGGTCCTGCTCCTCGACCTTGCCGTGGCAGGCTTCGCACTGGATGTCGTAGCGTATGTGCCTCTGGTGATTGAAGAGCACGTGTTCGGCCAGGTAATTGGCCTTGACCCACGGCGTCGGGGTCTGGGTGTTGAAATAATCGTGTTCCTTCTGGATCCACCAGTGGTTGGCGATGATGTAGTTGTGGCAATGGAGGCATTTTTCCACCGGCGGCAGTCCGGGATGGTTCGAATGGCCGACATAGGGGTGGCAGTACTGGCATTGAATCGCCTTCACGCCGCTGTGAAGGCGGTGGCTGAAAGGGATCGGCTGCTCGGGCCCGATCATGGCCTGGGGCGGGTGGTAGAAGAGGAAAAGAAACAGCCCCGCCAAAACGACGCATCCGCCGGTCAGGGAAAGGGGCGCCCAGTTTCGGGTAATCCACTGCCAGGTGTTTTTCAACGCATCCATCAGCTCGCTTCCTCGGGATTGATCCGTAAGAGTTCGGGGAACGCATTCAAATAACCGGTCACTGCCAGGCCCATCAAACCGAAAAAGCCGGCGGTGATAAGAACGTCCGTGACACCGAAGGGGATCGTTTCCGCTTGATGACTCATGGCGGGCCCCAACAGCAGGAGATGTTCAAGCCACATGCCGGCGATGATGATCCCGCAGAACACCATCATGAACCGGGGAATGGTTTTCACTTTTCGGTTGAGCAGCACCAGAAACGGGATGATGAAGCAGATGGTGAACACCACCCACGCCAGGGGTTTCCAAGGGTTCACCATGAGCCGCTCGATGATGAAGGCGGTTTCCTCGGAGATGTTGCCGTACCAGATGACCACAAACTGGGCGTAAAAAAAATCGGCCCACACAAGGCAGAACGCGAAGAACAGTTTGCCGATGTCGTGAAAATGGCTTTCGGGAAGCCCGAAGCCGTTGCCTTTTTTTAGATGAAGGGCCGCGGCGAGGATGATCAGCCCTCCGAATCCGACGTAGACCGCTTTGACGAAGCTATAGGCCCCGAAGAGCGTCGAATACCAGTGGGGATCGGCCGCCATGACCAGATCGAACCCCAGCAGGGAAAGGATCACTGCGAAAGCCAGCATGTAGAGAAAACTGATCACCGTCTTCCGGTTGTGGATCCGGTCCTCTTTTCCGGCGTGCCCCTTGCCGACGATGAATCGCCTGAGGATCCCCCCGCTTTGCTGGGGGTCCAGTTTGAGCTTGAGGGCCTGAACCACATAGGCAGCCCCCAGGCCGTAGAGGATCAGCATGCCAAGGAGATCCCTTGAGAACAAAAAGGGAACGTTGAGCCAATTCTCTTTTCCGTGCAGGTCCTGGTGGATCCAGGGGAAGACATGCTCCCGGCCCAGATAGAGAATCAGAAACAGCCCGATCGACAAAGGGAAAAAAGCGGTGAACGCCTCCGCCAGGTTGGAAAGGGGGCCGCTCCATCGGGCCTTGGCCATGTGCATGATGGTGGAGAAGAGAAATGCTCCCTGCGCGATGGCGGACCACAGAAGGAAATTAATGAAGTAGGCCTGCCAGGCCCGCTCCGGATGCTGACCCGACACCTGAACCAGAAACGCGACGAGTCCCACCGCCACCAGTCCGAGGAACATCCATTTGGAAGACGAATTCTTCATGACAGTATCCGCAGCCCTGGGTTAAGGGTTAGATCGCCGACGGTTCCGTTGCCATTTCTTCAACTTCTGCGCCGCGCTTCCTGAAAAATTCCATGAGGGCGTGCTTCTTCTCCTCGGCACAGGTGGCGACAATTCCATAATATTCGCCGGAGCATTTCGGGTGGTAGTCCGCAAGCCCCGTGTAATCGGGCAGCCGTGCCTCGTTGATCAGGCCGATGACGTTTCCGAAGACGGCAAAGAGAACGGTGAACTCGAAGCCGACGACAAAAAACGGTACCAGGGCGATCACCGGTTTGCCGCTCACGATCAATTTCCATTCGCTGGCGCAATAGATTGAAAAGAGAAAACCGAAGAAGAAGCCCAGAATCCCACCGGCAAGCGTGTAGTAGCCCACTTTGCTTTTATTGAGCTTGAGGGCGTCCATGATGTGGTGGTTCGGAATCGGGCTGTGAACGCGCTTCAGCGACCACGCGCTGTCCCGAATGGCCTCGATAGTGGAAACCACCTGGTGCTCGTCCTTGAACAATCCGATGACAGATGTTTCGGCCGCCATGGTGCTCTCCTCAGTGCAGCGTTTCTTTCATTTCGGTCATGGCCACGGAAGGCATGTGTTTCACAAAAAGGCAAAACAGGAAGAAGAAGAGCGAAAAACTGCCGATCATGATCCCGAATTCCACCAGGGAAGGGGAATACAGGCCCCAGGCATGGGGGAGGAAATCCCTCGACACGCTGGTGATGATGATCACGAAGCGCTCGTACCACATCCCGATATTGACGACGATGGAAATGATAAAGAGCAGGGAAATGGTCACCCGGAATTTGCGGATGAGAAACAGGAGCGGGATGACCGTATTGCAGACCACCATGATCCAGAAGCCCACCCGGTAGTCTCCTGTAAGGCGGTATTGGAAGATATACTGCTCGGCGGCGTTATGGCTGTACCAGGCAATGAAAAACTCGGTACCGTAGGCAAACCCTACGATGAGACCGGTGAAAACGATGGTTTTGGCCACGCTCTCGAGAACATGGATGGTAATGATCTTCTCGAAGTGAAAAATCTTCCGCAGGGGGATCATCAGGGTGAGCACCATGGCCAGCCCCGAATGAATGGCCCCCGCGACGAAATAGGGGGCAAAGATCGTGGTGTGCCACCCCGGGACAATCGCCAGCGCAAAGTCCCAGGACACCACACTGTGCACGGAGATCACCAAGGGGGTCGCCAGGGCCGCGAAAAAGAGATAGCCCCTGACATAGTGCCGCCACTGTTCGAACCGGCCGGTCCAGCCCAGTGAGAGCACCGTGAAAACCTGCTTTCGGGTGCCGGTGGCCCGGTCCCGGATCGCTGCGATATCCGGCAGCATGCCCGTATACCAGAAAAGGGAACTGACGGTGAGATAGGTGCTGATGGCGACCACGTCGAACATGAGAGGGCTTGTGAAATTAGGCCACAGGTAGCGCTGATTGGGAAAGGGCAGCATGTAGTAGACCATCCAGGCCCGCCCCAGATGAATAAAAGGGAAAAGCCCTGCCGTGCAGACGGCAAAGACGGTCATGGTCTCCGCCGCCCGGGCAATGGGATTCCGCCAACCGGCCCGAAACAAATGAAGAATGGCCGAAATCAAGGTTCCGGAATGGGCGATCCCCACCCAGAAGACAAAGTTGATCAGGTAGGTGCCCCAGGCGACGGGATTGTTCATCCCGGCAACGCCGACCCCGACAAAAATTTGATAGGCCCAGCAGCCGGCACCCAAAAGGACCCCCATGAACAGAAACCCGATAAGGGCCCAGTATCCCTTCCCGGGCGGTTCGAGGGTATCGTGGACCGTTTGGTCGATGCTGGCGAACGTGAGTTCGGACATATCGGGTTAGACCTCCTGAATGACTTTCTTGAGGTAAATGACGGCCGGTTTGGTGTTGAGATACCCCATCACCTGGTATGCCCTGGGATCGTCGACGAGGCGACGGACACGGCTTTCGGGATCCATGAGACTCCCGAAAAAGAGGGCATCGGTCGGGCAGGTCTGAACGCAGGCGGGAATCACCTCGCCGTCTCGGATCGGCCGTTTTTCGTTCTTGGCGACATTGTGACCGGCTTTGATCCGCTGGATACAAAAGGAGCATTTCTCCATCACCCCTTTGGCGCGAACCGTCACGTCGGGGTTGAGCTGAAGCTGAAGGGGGGCCGGCCAGGTGTAGGAAAACCAGTTGAAACGGCGAACCTTGTATGGGCAGTTCTGGGAGCAGTAGCGGGTGCCGATGCACCGGTTGTAGATCTGGTTGTTCAACCCTTCCTTCCCGTGATGGGGGGCGTAGACCGGACAGACGGATTCGCAGGGGGCGTTGTCGCAATGCTGGCACATCATGGGCAGAAAGGTGACACGGCTGGGGTGGGACGGCTCCACATAGCGCTGAATCTGAATCCAGGCCATCTCGCGGCCTTCGGCGATTCGCTTTTCCCCTACAACCCCGAGGTTGTTTTCGGCATAACAGGCGGCCGCACAGGCCTCGCAGCCGATACA
>JASFIA010000256.1:0-4893 GCA_050122915.1 Desulfobacterales bacterium
AGCCGTTTTTGTTTTCCGGTTCCATCCGGGATAACATCACCCTGTCCGCCGAGGTGACGGATGACGAGCTAATGGGCGCCGTTCGCAAGGCCGCCCTGGAATCGACGGTGGCGGCCTTTCCCGGCGGTCTTGATACCCTCGTGGGAGAAAGGGGTGTCGTTCTTTCCGGCGGACAAAAGCAGCGGATCGCCTTAGCCCGCGTCTTTCTCAGACCATCTCCGGTCCTGTTGTTTGACGACCCCATCAGTCAGGTGGACACGGAGACCGCCGGAATCATCATCGACAGTCTACTCCAGTTGAAGGGCCGGTCGATTCTGGTGATCGTCAGCCACCGCCTATCGGTCACCCGGATTGTCGACCGGGTAATCACCTTGGATGCCGGCCGCATCATAGAAGAGGGCGCTCCGGACACCCTCATGGGGGGCAATGGTTACTACGCCCGCACGTGGCGGATGCAGGCCATCGAAGAAAGCAAAAACAATGTGGCAGAAGGATCACGGGCACTTTGAGGAACAAATCCTTGGTCGGACCTACGATGCCAAACTGGTCAGGCGGCTGCTGCCATTTCTGCGCCCCTATCGGCTCCTGATAGCCCTGTCGGTGGGCCTCGTGATGGCCATGACCGTGGTGGATCTCACCCTGCCGTTCATCATCAAAACCGCCATAGACCGTCATATCGTTCCCCGGATCGAGACGGGGGCCTCTTCCGCAACCACACCGTCCAGTCCCGGCGAAGCGCGGCGTCTCGATGTCCATCTTGGGGATTCCGCCATAGCGGACGTGGTCTCCCGCTACCCAGGGCTTTTCCGGATAACGGAGGATCGTGCATCCATCTCATGGAATGATTTCCCAATGCTGGACCAAGGCGATCTTGCCGTTCTGCGCCAGAAGGACCGGCGGGGACTCGGTTTCATGGCCGTCTGGTTTCTCGTCCTCATCATCGGGAATTTTGTCCTTAATTTTTTTCAGAGATTGATTATGGAAACGGCCGGCCACCGGATCATGAACGACCTGAGAATGACCCTTTTCGAAAAGATCCAACGCCTGTCCCTGACCTTTTTCAATCGCAATCCGGTCGGACGCCTGGTGACGCGGGTCACCAACGACGTTCAGAATATGCATGAGCTGTTTACTTCGGCCCTGTCTCTTTTTTTCAAAGACATCTTCCTGCTGGTGGGAATCATGGGGGTCCTGCTCGTCCTGAACTGGCGTCTGGCCTTGGCTGCCTTTGCCGTGCTGCCGTTCGTGGTCTATGCCGCGATGCATTTCTCCGTGCGGATACGGGATGTCTTCCGCCGACTGCGAATCCAGGTCGCCGAAATCAATACCCGATTTTCCGAGACGATCGGCGGGATTCGGGTGCTACAGATGTTCCGAAGGGAAGCCGCCACCTTCCGCCGATTTGCCGATCTCAACCACGACAATTACCTGACCGGCATGGAGCAAATCCACCTTATGGCCGTCTTTATGCCCCTGATCGAGGTCCTTGGCGTTGTGATTGTGGCGGTCATCATCTTCTATGGAGGCATCCAGATCATGTCGACCACCCTGACACTGGGAACCCTGGTGGCCTTCATTTCTTATCTTCGAATGTTCTTTCGTCCGATCCGTGACTTGTCAGAGAAATTCAACATTCTTCAGAATGCCATGGCGTCTGCGGAACGGCTGTTTCTCATCATGGACAGCAAGGACCGGATGCCGTCGGCCCGAACGATGCCGCCACATTCCTCCGATCATGCAACCGAGGCCGTTCGGTTCGAAAACGTCAGTTTTTCCTACGTGCCTGAGGAGCCGGTGTTGCGGGGCATCTCATTTTCAGCCGTGTCCGGTGAGACCATTGCCCTGGTCGGCCCCACCGGGGCCGGGAAAACCTCCATCATCCATCTCCTGATCCGATTTCATCTCCCTACGAAAGGGCGCATCCTGATCGGGGGAACCGACATCCGGGACATGGCGCCCGATGCGCTTCGATCACGAATGGCATTGGTAATGCAGGATCCGTTTCTTTTCTCAGGCACCGTGAGGGACAATATTTTCCCCCACCATCTCCAGTATGATGACGCGAGGATGGGTGAGGTGCTCGACGCCTCCAACAGCCGGTTCGTCATCGATCGGCTGCCCGACGGATTGGATACCGAGCTATCCGAGAGGGGCGGTTCCCTGTCGAGCGGCGAGCGTCAGCTGATCTCCATTGCCAGGGCATTTGCCCGCGATCCCGATATCCTCCTCCTCGACGAGGCCACCTCATACGTGGATTCGGAAACCGAGGAAAAAATCCAGGATGCCCTGACACGGCTCATGGTTGATCGAACCACCTTCGTGGCCGCCCATCGGTTGTCCACCATCCGAAACGCTGACCAGATCCTCATTATTCAGGACGGCCGGATCGTGGAAAGCGGAGACCATTCCACCCTTCTGGCAAGGGAGGGCGTCTATCAACGGATGCTCGCCCTCCAGAACTGACATCCCCCCCCGCAGCCGCTTCCATCCGTGGAGGGCACCGAAGCCGCCCCTCGCCCGATCGGCAGCCGGATTGTGACGCATCTCTCCCAACCGTTCCCGCAGCAACTTATAACTTGCGAAAACCGCCGGCCGATGGTAATGGATGGCCATTTCCCTGATCACTAAACAGACAACCGCATATACCCGGCCGCGGGTGTCTGGCCGTCATTACAGCACGACAGCAATACGCAGAAGACCAGCTATTCGGAAAAGGCGAACGGCAGGAGCATCGTCTCCTGCCATTCTCACCCACAAACGGAAGAAGGAGGATGGATAGATGGCTTATGATGCGGTAAATATGGCTGATTGGCAGATCTCTGAGGCAGCGGAAAAGAACATGCCGACCCCTGAGGAGTGGCAGGAAAAACTTGGCCTCCGGAAGGAAGAAATGCTTCCTATGGGTCGACTGGCCAAGATCGATTTCCTGAAAGTCATCGATCGTCTGAAAGACAAACCGGACGGAAAGTACATCGAAGTCACCGCCATCACCCCGACCCCCCTGGGTGAAGGGAAAAGCACCACCTCCTGCGGCCTCATGGAAGGATTGGGCAAACGCGGCGTCAATGTCGGCGGCGCCCTCCGCCAGCCTTCCGGCGGCCCCACCATGAATGTCAAAGGGACGGCTGCCGGGGGCGGAAACTCCCTTCTGATCCCCATGACCGAATTCTCTCTGGGCCTTACCGGAGACATCAACGATATCATGAACGCCCATAACCTGGCGATGGTGGCGCTGACCGCCCGCATGCAGCACGAGCGCAACTACAACGACGAGCAGCTGGAACGCCTGACGAAGATGCGCCGACTCGACATCGACCCCACCCGGGTGGAAATGGGCTGGATCATCGATTTCTGCGCCCAAGCCCTGCGAAACATCGTCATCGGACTCGGCGGACGTTTTGACGGCTTTACCATGCAGAGCCGCTTCGGCATCGCCGTCGGCTCCGAGCTGATGGCCATCCTGGCCGTGGCCACCGATCTGGGCGACTTGAAAGAACGCATCAACAACATTACGGTGGCCTTCGACAAAAGCGGCAAGCCCGTCACCTGCCGGGACCTCGAAGTCGGAAACGCCATGGCCGCATTCATGCGCAACACCATCAACCCGACCCTCATGTGCACCGCCGAGTACAACCCCTGCTTTGTGCACGCGGGTCCTTTCGCCAATATCGCCGTGGGCCAAAGCTCCATCATTGCCGACCGCGTCGGCCTGAAGTGCTTCGACTACCACGTCACTGAATCCGGATTTGCCGCCGACATCGGTTTCGAAAAGTTCTGGAATGTCAAATGCCGCTTTTCCGGTCTCAAGCCCCATGTCTCCGTTCTGACATCAACCATCCGGGCCTTGAAGATGCACGGCGGCGGCCCCAAAGTAGTGGCCGGAAAAGCCATGGACGAGGCCTACACCAAGGAAAATCTGGACCTGGTGGAAAAAGGCGTCGAGAACATGGTTCACATGATCGGCGTCATCCGAAAGGCCGGCATCAATCCGGTGGTATGCATCAACCGTTTCTACACGGATACGGACGCCGAGTGCGCCATCGTGCGAAAAGCTGCTGAAGCCGCCGGCGCCCGATGCGCCGAATCCAAGCACTGGGAAAAAGGCGGCGACGGCGCTCTGGAATTCGCCGATGCCGTTATCGACGCCTGCAATGACGAAAATGAGTTCAAATTCCTCTACCCCCTGGAGATGAAGCTGAGAGACCGGGTAGAGATCATCGCCAAAGAAGTCTACGGCGCCGATGGCGTCGACTGGCAGCCTGAAGCCAATGCCAAGGCAGAGATGCTCGAAAACGATCCCAAGTACGCCGACTTCGCTACCATGATGGTCAAGTCCCACCTCTCCCTTAGCCACGATCCGGTCAAAAAGGGCGTGCCCAAGGGATGGCGACTGCCCATCCGCGACGTGCTCATCTACTCCGGAGCCAAATTCCTCTGCCCCTGTGCCGGCACCATCAGCCTGATGCCGGGAACGAGCTCCAACCCGGCCTTCCGGCGCATCGACGTGGATCCGGAAACCGGAAAGGTGACCGGGCTCTTCTAACCGCCGTTCGGCTATAGCATCGACCATCGGGGCCCGGAATCGTGTTCGGGCCCCGTTTTTTTTGCTTAGGCAACTCGTTACCGCCGCCTCAGCTCTAAGACCGTCGCCCCGGGAACCCTTCGGGAAAGCGTATTTCCCCCCTCGGCCCCATGCCACCGCCTGCCGATTTCGATAGGGTGGCGACCGTTTCAACCACAGGTATGGAGAATGCGGCAGGCATCGCGGCCGATTATCATCCCGGGTCGCGACGATGCGGACACCATGCCCTGAACAGAAAGCCCCCCTATGACATCCATTCGGTTGCTACCGATAGGGCCCTTCATCCTGCTTCTACTGATCCCCCAGTTCTC
>JASFIA010000257.1:0-4893 GCA_050122915.1 Desulfobacterales bacterium
AAAATGACGAATCCGATCCCGACAATCGGTAAAAACGCGAGCAGCCCCATAATCACACCCCAGAGGATGGGGGACTTAAGCCCGAAGACGGCAAAGAGGCCTCCGCCCAGGACCCCCTGAACGATTCCGCCCAGACCGTTGCCGATCAGAATGGCGCCGGCCATGTCCTTGAACTTACGGATCAACTGATCGTCCTGGTCATCGGGCAGCGGAGACAGATCGGTAAGGAAATCCAGCAGCCGCCGGCCGTCCATCAGCAGATAAAAGGCAATGACCAGCATGAAGAAAAAGTGGCCCAGAAACCGAAGGATATTTGTGGCAACCGTATTGGCCTGCCGGTAGAGGTAAAACCCAACGGTTTTTACCAACTCCGATAATGCCCGGTTGATGTCTGCTCCGGTAAGGTTCAGACCGAAGCCGTCAAGAACCCGATTGAGCCGATCGAGCAGCAGATTGTCTGAAAACAACTGCTGCACCTGGGCGTTGATGGCGGTATTGCGCCCCATTTCGTAGAGTTCGAGCGCCTCCCCGGCCAAGATGCCCACGACAAAGGCGATCGGCACGAAGACGACGATGAACACAATGGCGCAGGTGGCCAACGATGCCGCAGGAGCGGGAACTTTCCGGCATAACCACCGGTACACTGGGTTGAACAGTCCGGTCACCACCGCGGCCATCACGATAGTGGACAAAAACGGCCAGAAGAGCCAGCCGATCAGTACCATCGACATCAGAAAATACAGTAGAAAAGCCCAGAGGACGACCCCCCGGGAAGGATTGGCCTTCATTGCTTGCCCTGGATGCTCCTGGAGCCTCTGTGACAGGTGCCCTGTCTGGATCCCGCTTCACGCTGACGAGACGGGCGTATCGGACCGCCGCTGAAGATCAAAACCCGGGACGGTCGGCGTCGGTTCCGCCGCTTCCAGCGACTATCCCTTTCCGCCCGCCGGAAAATCGCTGCTGGTCAGTTGAAAAAGCCACGGTACCCGACGCCTTTTCGCAAGGCAGTACCGTGGCCGCAATAGGCTTACCACACTGGACAGATGAATTATCGGCTGATAAACGACCCGAAAAGTAAAAGAAGTATCACCTGATAGATGAATACCATCTCGTAGGCGCCTCCGGTCAGGGCGTAGACGATGCCGCCGCCGACGATGGCGGGAACGCCACAAAACACCATAATGCCCAGCTTCCTTGCGATGTTCATTCCGCTCTCTTTCCTTGTGTTCTTGTCCAGGCCGTTATCCCTTGCCGTTGCCCGACCAACGGGTGGGGATGTCCAACGGGCAAAGGCTTCTTCGAAAATCCCAAAATAAATACCAGAAATTCAGATCTGCGTAAAGAAAAACATGGGGGGAGTGGACGACGCCCGATCAGCGTTCCACCGTCATTGCCATTCCCATTCCCCCGCCGATGCACATGGAGATCAGTCCGGTGTTGTGGCCCTTGCGTCTCATGTGGTGCATGGCGGTGACCATCTGTCTGGCCCCGGTGCACCCGATGGGATGGCCGATGGAAATGCCACTCCCCAGTTCGTTGGGACGGTCTTCCGGAATCCCAAGCTCCCGGCAGCAGGCGATTGCCTGGGCAGCAAAGGCTTCGTTCAACTCGATGGTGTCGATATCGCTGATGTCCATTCCGGTCTTTTTGAGCACCGTTCTGACGGCAGGAACGGGCCCCAGACCCATATAGGCCGGGTCAAGGCCCGCGCTGGCGAAGGCCTTCACCTTGAGCATCGGCTCCAGCCCAAGTTCGGCGGCCTTGTCGGCGGACATGACGAGAACGGCGGCGGCGGCATCGTTGATGCCGGAGGCGTTGCCGGCGGTAACGGTTCCGTCTTTTTTGAACACCGGCCTGAGAGCCCCCATCTTCTCGGCGGTGGTGTCCATGGGACGCTCGTCCGTGTCCACGACGATATCGCCCTTTCGACCTTTGATCGTCACCGGTACGATTTCCTCTTTGAACCAGCCTTCACTGATCGCCTTTCGAGCTCTGGAGTGGCTGAGGGCGCCAAGTTCGTCCTGTTCCCTGCGGTCGATGCCGTAGAGCGAGGCGATGTTTTCTGCCGTTATCCCCATGTGATAACCGTAAAAAATCTCGTAAAGGCCGTCGAAGACGACGAGGTCCTGAACCGCCCCCTCTCCGCTCACTTCGAGCCGGTATCCCCATCGGGCCTTGGGGAGGGCCATGGGCACCACCGTCATGTTCTCCTGGCCCCCGGCCACCACCACATCGGCTTGACCGGCAAGAATGCTGGCGGCGGCCAGGGCAATGGCTTTGAGGCCGGACCCGCAGACCTTGTTGATGGTATAGGCGGGGGTTTCCTTGGGATACCCCGCGCGAATCATGGCTTGCCGCGCCGGATTTTGACCCTGGCCGGCCAGCAATACGTTACCCATAATCACCTCGTCGACCTCGATCGGTCGGGCATCGGCATCCCACGCCTGAAAATCCTTTTCGAGCCCGGTGAGGCCGTCGTTGCCAAGCCGATCCGGGACCACCGACAGCATTGCGTCGCTGGCCACCGGCTTTAACCCGGCCTTTTTGAGAACATCCCTCAATACCCAGGCGCCGAGGTCCACGGCCGATACCGTCTTGAAAGCGCCGCCGAATGCACCCACCGCCGTTCTGGATCCGCTGATGATCACAATCTCTTTCATATTGCCTCCATGTTGATTCCATTTGGCTCAGGTCCTACGTTCAGGTGGACGGCGCGAACCGCCAACGGCGGTTTCTTTTTGGCCATCACCCATACCTGAGCGTAATGTAAGGGTCGAACCATGTGTCTGATCGTTATTGCCAATCGATGCCACCCCGATTACCCGCTGATCCTCGCCGCCAACCGAGATGAATTCTACGAGCGACCCACGCACCCGATGTCACGTTGGCCGGATGCTCCCGACGTCATTGCGGGTCGGGACGAAAGAGGCGGCGGCACCTGGCTTGGAATGACCATCTCGGGGCGCCTTGCCGCCGTCACGAACTACAGGGATGCCCGTCGCCATCTCCCTGATGCACGTTCCCGGGGGGAGCTGGTGAAGCACTTTTTGACGGGCGCGGACGACCCCGTGGACTACCTCGAGGCCACTCGCCAAAACCAGGACGCCTACAACGGATTCAACCTCATAGCTGGAACCATCGACCGCCTCTATTGTCTGTCCAATCGAGGAGGAAGCGTCCAACGGCTGCCCGCCGGGATCGTTGGATTGTCCAACCACCTGATCGACACCCCCTGGCCGAAGGTGGTGAC
The DNA here is from genome assembly GCA_050122915.1 of Desulfobacterales bacterium. GTDB lineage: Bacteria > Desulfobacterota > Desulfobacteria > Desulfobacterales > UBA5852 > CALNZV01. The sequence continues at coordinate 3,251 of JASFIA010000257.1, forward strand.
CGTGAAGGCCGCGGCACGCCGCCTCATCGAAAGCGGCCAAATCCATCGAACGGACCGCTGGCTGGAATGCCTTTCAGACACGGCTCGCCCCCCGGATAAAGACCTTCCCGACACGGGCGTGGGTCCGGCCATCGAGCGGATGCTATCTCCGGTGTTCATCCGAACCGATGGCTACGGCACCCGCTCGTCTGCCCTCATCACCGTTCACGTTTCCGGGCGTGTTCGCTTCGTCGAAAAGACCCATGCCGTCGGAGGCACCCCCGAAGGGATGGCCGCCCAAACCTGGCAGATCCCCCAGCGGGCCGCCGACCAGCCCGCTAAGACCCGATGACCGTTAGCCAGGGTCGGCTTCAGTCGGATGAAGGCGGCCTGCCAGAGAGGGTCCGCAACACATCCGCCTTTCCCACAATCCCGACGACCCGATTGTTGTCGACCACCGGTAGGGTGTGATAACCATTCTCGACCATGAGGGTGGCCATCTCCTCCACGGTGGTCTCGGGATCGACCGTTTCCGGTTTTCGTGTCATGGCGTCACCGACGGTTGTGGCGGCGATTTTCTTCAGCTCGTCATCCAGGTGTTTGGTTGAGGTCAGGGGTATAAAGCCGTCCAGCAGGGTAAACAGGGAAGGCAGCCGAATGCGTTTTTGCTGAGCGATGAGATCGCTCTGGCAAAGAATACCCACAAGAGCACCGTTGGCGTCGACCACCGGAAGCCCGTTGATCTGCCGGCTCAGCATAAGATCCGCCGCTTCCCCGATCTCAGACTCCGGAGAGACCGTAATAACCTCCCGGGTCATGATATCCTTTGCCTTGAGCATGGACTGCCTCCTTTCCCATTGAAACCGTATTCCCCGCCGCCCCAAGCGCGACCGCACCGCTCCTCGTCGTTCGATGGCCTCAACGGCCCCCGGCTCGATCCTTCATTGCCTGCCAGTGATGAAGACGCTCGCGGATCCGAGCCTCGTATCCCCTGTCCGTAGGCCGGTAGAATCGATCGGCGTCGAGGCCATCGGGCATATGGCTGTGGGTCACGACGGCCCCCTCCCTGTCATGGGCGTATTGATACTCCCCGCCGTAGCCCAAGGCCTCCATGAGTTTCGTAGGCGCGTTCCGCAGGTGCATGGGAACAGGAAGGCTCCCGTGTTCGCGGGCCTTGCAGCTGGCGAGCTTGAATGCGGTATAGACCGCGTTGCTTTTGGGGGCCGTTGCCAAGTAGACCGCCGCCTGGGCCAATGCCAGTTCTCCCTCCGGGGATCCCAGCAGCCGATAAGCGTCGACGGCATCCAGGCAAAGAGCAAGGGCCCGGGGATCGGCGTTGCCCACATCCTCGGAGGCAAAACGGACCATACGCCTGGCAATGTAAAGGGGGTCTTCCCCCGATTCGAGCATACGGGAAAGCCAGTAGAGGGAAGCATCCGGATCGCTTCCCCTGAGGCTTTTGTGCAGGGCCGATATCAGATGGTAGTGTTCGTCTCCGCTCTTGTCATATCGGAAGGCTTTTTTCTGGACGATCCGCTCCAGGTCCGCAATGCCAATGGCCCCTGAGGGGGCACCAATTCCGTCGCCGCTGCCGGCGGAAAAAAATGCTGCGATTCGTTCGAGATGGTTGAGGGCGGTTCTGGCGTCACCATCGGCGCTCGCGG
>JASFIA010000258.1:0-4887 GCA_050122915.1 Desulfobacterales bacterium
ATCCGGGGCTCGCCTAAGCGAGCCTCACTTTGGTGACATTGCGTTCAAGGTGGCTCAGATGCCTGTCTGTTCACCTCCTTCTGCATAAAGGGCAGCCCCTTGGCATGCTGAAAAAAGTGCAGGGCGGCTCTGAGGTGGAGTTCCAAGCCGATCGGCAGAGCCGACTCGTCGATATCGAAGCGCGGGTGGTGGTGCGGGTAGGGATGCGTCCAGGCCGGATCCCCGCCCCCCAGGAAGAAAAACACCCCGGGTACCCTGGTGGAAAACTCAGAGAAATCTTCGCCCGCGAGGGTTACCACTGACGTGATAGACACGGGTACGGACATCTCCCCCGAGGCCACCGATCGAAGCATTTCCGTCATTTCCGGGTGATTGACCAGTGTGGGGTGACCGTAGAGAAAGGACAGATCGTGCTCGGCACGGTGGGCAGCGCAGATGGCCGATACCACCCGTTCGAACCGCCGCTTCGGACTGTCCGGGCTGTCTGCGGATCCCTCGAAGAGGTAGCGCATGGTCCCCGACAGGGTTACCGCATCCGGGATCACATTGGAAGCGCTGCCGCCCTCGATCTTTCCGAACATGATGACGGTCGGCTCTTTGAGGGCATCGGTCTCCCGGGTCTGAATGATCTGAACCCCTTGAATGACGGCGGCGGCAGCCAATATCGGATCGATGGCGCTCTGAGGGGTGGCCGTGTGCCCGCCGCGCCCCCTGACCACGAGATGGAAATGCTCCATACCGGCCATTACGGGCCCCTCGGTGACGCCAACCATTCCGGCGGGCAGGGGAGCCCAGATGTGAAGCCCCATGCAGGCGTCCACCGAGGGATTCTCGAGAACCCCCTCCTCGATCATCGCCAGCGCCCCAACGTTTTCCTCGTTGGGTTCGAAAACAAATTTGATAGTGCCGGGGATGGTATCCCGAACACGGGAGAGGAGTTTCGCCGCCACCATCAGCATGGCCGTATGGGCGTCGTGACCGCAGGCGTGCATCACCCCCTCATTCACCGAACGATGGGGAAAGTCGTTTTCTTCCTGGATGGGAAGCGCGTCGATGTCGGCGCGCATGAGCAAGGTGGGTCCGGGGCCTGCCCCCTCCAGTAGCCCAACCACACCCGTTTTATTCATCCGTTGCACCTTCAGTCCGCATTCATCCAGATAAGCGGCGATCTTGTCGGCGGTGCGGAATTCCTGCAGGCCCAGTTCCGGGTACATGTGAAAATCGCGACGGAGTTCGACGACTTCCTGCCGGGACTCGGCGATCATCCGTGATATATCCATCGACGGTCTCCTCGTCTGTCGGTTACTCCTGAGCCGATCTTCCCTGCCCGCCTACATGAAACCGGTGTAGCGTTGTTTGACCACTGCGGAAAAAACATGGTTGATCATGGTGATATAGTCGAAAACAGGAAGATTTACGGCCTCCTGAAGGGCGGCGGCATAGGGCGGCAAAAGGCTGCATTCGAGAAGTAGAGCCCCCACACTGGGCTCCCTGCCGAGAATGTCTCTGGCCGCCATGATCACTTCCCCCCCGACGGCGTCGGTGTCCACTTCACCGCTTTCGGCGATGGCGAATCGATGAAACGCCTCCTTGTCCTCAAGTCCTTCGATCACCAGGCGATGACCGTCGGTGACGCCTACAGCCGCCAGCAGATCGGCATCCAGACTCCTGGCATCCGCCGTAATGATCCCCACTTTCGCCTTGTCGCCCAGAATGCTCGAAATAAAGGGGATCTGAAGCAGGCTGGAAAGAAAAACCGGGACGCCCAGCTCCCCTGCCAGGCGGTTCTGGTGCAGGGCCATGAACCCACAGTCGCCAGTGACGGCGCGCACGCCCTGGGCCACGAGATCCGATGCCGCCGCCTTGAGATCATCGTATACCGTTGGGTCCTTGGCGATGGCCCGGGCCACTGAGAACCCTTCCACCCTGCAAAATCGCACAGGGAAATTATAGGTCGTGGCGTTGGCCACATCTCCGGGGACAAAGGGCACCGACGAGTCCAGCAGAAGGATGCCGACAGCCTCTCCGCTGCTCACCTGTCCTTTCCGGGTGCGGTATCGCATGGTAGTTCTCCTGACAACATGCGGCGGGCGACATGATGGCCGGGGCCGCCTCACTTTCAAGATTTCACAAACAGCTTCCTCGGGAAATGGGCAAAGGTCTCGCAGCCTTCCTCCGTTACCCGGAAGGACTCGCTGCACTCGAACCCGTAGTCGTCCATCCACATGCCAAGGATCATATGGAACGTCATGTTGGGACCCAACACCGTCCGGTCTCCCGGACGGAGACTGGCCGTGTGCTCTCCCCAGTCGGGCGGGTAGTTGAGACCCATGGCATAGCCGATCCGCGACTCCTTCTCCAGGCCCGCCCTGGCGATATGGTCCCGCCAGACGCGCTCAACGTCTTCACAATGCATTCCCGGCTTGATGGCTTCCAATGTCCGGTTGAGGCCGTCTACCGTGTGATCCGCCAGCCGCCGCAGCTTGTCGGGAGGATGTTTCCCCAGGTAGGCCGTTCGGGCAATGGGGCAATGGTAGCGATGCCGACAGGCGGCCAACTCCAGGTTGACCATCTGCTCGTTCTCATAGGGCGCATCGGTCCAGGTGAGATGGGGTGCCGAGGTTTTTTCACCCGTCGGCATCATGGGAACGATGGCCGGATAGTCCCCACCGAATTCAGGGGTGCCCGACATTTGAGCCTGATAGACCGCAGCCACGGCATCGCACTCCCGGACGCCGGGTTCAAGACGGTCGATGGCCGTCTGCATCACCTGTTCGGCGATCTTGCCGGCTTGCTGCATCAGGACGATTTCAGCATCCGATTTCACCAGACGGATCCAGCTCACCAAAAGGTCTCCGCTGACGAAGCTCGCTTTCGGGAGATGCTTTTGAAGTTCCGCATAGCTTCGAGCCGTAAAATAGTAGGCGTCCATCTCCACGCCGATCGTCCCTCGGCCCCAGCCGTGCTCTTGAATGACGTCACCCACGACGTTCATGGGGTGGCGGACCGGAGACTGCACGTATAGATCCGGATAGCCCAGGATACGGTCATGGGGCAAAAACGTGGTGTGCTTGGCGCCGTTAACGTCCATACCCCGACCGATCCATAGGGGTTCCGCCACCTCTGTGAACACCACGACGGCCTGGGGAACGTAGAAGGACCAGCCGTCATAGCCTGTGAGGTAGTTCATGTTGGCCGGGTCGCACACCACCAGCGCGTCCATGCCGGCGTCGCTCATCCGCGAGCGTGTCTTTTCCAGCCGCAAAAGGTATTCTTCTTTGGAAAACAGGGTCATGGCCGCCTCTCCTTTCCAAGAATCGCCTCCACACCGTTTCGGATGCGGCGCAGGCCTTCTTCCAGAGCCTCGGTGCCGGCGGCAAAGGATAGCCTGAGGTACCCTTCCCCGTTTTTCCCGAAAATGCTGCCGGGCACCAGGGCCACCTGGTGTTCCCGGGCAAGATATTTGGCGAGATCCCAGGAACTCATGCCCAGGGCTTTGATGTTGGGGAAGGCATAGAAGGTGGAATCCGGCAGAAGGCAGGAGACGCCCTCGATGGCGTTCAATCCCTCATGGACGATCTTCCGGCGGCGGTCGTAGATCTCCAGCATCTCCCTGAGACAGTCCTGGGGTCCAGTGATGGCGGCAAGAGCGGCTCTCTGGGCGACAGCGGTGACTCCCGAAACCAGATGTTCCTGAAGCTTTTCCATCTCGTCCACGATGAATGCGGGGGCCGCAGCGTAGCCCACCCGCCAACCGGTCATGGCATATGACTTGGAAAGGGTGTAGGCGGAGACGGTCCGCTCCTTCATTCCGTCCAGCGCCGCGATGCTCACGTGCCGTCCACCGTCGAATACGATATCTTCGTAAGGCTCATCGGAAAGAACGAAAAGATCGCGATCGATCGCGATCCGGGCAAGGCCCTCGATCACCTCTTGGCCGAAGAGGGCGCCGGTGGGGTTCGATGGGCTGTTGATGATCATGAGCTTCGTGCGGTCGGTCACAGCCTTGAGGACGTCCTCCGGATCCACGCTGAAGCCGTTCTCCTCCCTGGCCGGCACCCGGACGGGAACCCCGCCGAAGAGACCGATCTGGGAGTAGTAGTCGTAGCCGGGGTCAATGACGATGACCTCCTCTCCCGGTTCCACAAGATGCAGCACCGTGTTGAATATCACCTGCATGGCGCCGACGGCGACGAAGATTTCCGTCTCCGTATTGACATTGAGATCGTTTTTTTCCCTGAGTTTTGCGGCAATGGCCTCCCGAAGGTCTATAAACCCCTTGGCCGGCGGATACCGGGTATATCCATCGTCCAGCGCCTGCTTGGCGGCTTCACGGATATGCCCGGGCGTGTCGAAATCCGGTTGACCGATACCCAGGTTGACGATACCCGGGATCTCATCGGCCAGGGCGAACATCACCCGGATACCCGACCACTCGACCGCGTGGGATCGCTTGGCCAATCGGTCATGCATGGGCATCGTCTCTCCCTTCCGTGTCATGGTTCAACCACCGGCACCACCAGATCGGCAGCACCTTTGGGAGAGGTTTTGAGCTCCGGTGCGTGGCGCTCCATGAGTTCCATAACGATCTGGGCGATTTTCACTTTCTGGCGGATCAGGTTCGCGTGCCACTCTTCCGCCACCCAGGGTTTGTAGATATCCCCTTCGGACGCACCGGGTTCGAATTTGAAGTAGCAAGGAGAAGCGACCCTGGCGATTTCAGGGGCCTCGTATGCCCGATACATCCCGCCGAAAGCGTCGACGATGATCAGATAGATGTCGAGAGGAATGGTCACGGCGCTTCGGATCGAGCCCAGGATCGGCAGGGATACGTCCGAAATCGGGTTCATGGAGTTGACCCCCAACGACTCGACGATTTTGGCTCCG
>JASFIA010000259.1:0-4884 GCA_050122915.1 Desulfobacterales bacterium
GTGTGACCATCGAACCACACCCAAGGAGACGGAAACAGCGATGTCGACAGATCTGGACCAAACCATTCTGCGCGTGGCAGAAATCATGATCAATGAATTGAAACTCGAAGATGTCACCCCCGAAACCTTCGATCCGGATATCGACCTCGTCGACGAGGTGGGGATCGACAGCATGGACCTGGCAACGGTTGCCCTGGTTCTCAGGGATGACTACAGTGTCAGGATTGACGAAGACGATTATCCCAAACTGACAACCATCCGCCTGATAGCGGAATATCTCCAGCAAAAGATGGCGGCTTGACATGCAGGGAACCGAAGCGCTCGTGACCACCGACCCTCAATCTTTCCGCCAATCGGATGGCATTCAAACGGGTCCGCCTTGCAAATTCAGCGATCTCATTGCAGCTCCCGAGGTGAAAACACGGTGGGAAAAGGTTCGTCGTTATTTTTTCCTTCGTGAATCCACCTACGACATGACGTGCCGGTGCAACATTCGATGCGACGGGTGCTACTACTACGAAGGCGAAAAGCAGTTCGCCACCGACAACGAGAGCGTCGGCGACTGGGGGGCCCTCATGGCTTCGGAGAAAGCCAGGGGCGTCACATTTGTCGTCCTCGCCGGGGCGGAGCCCTCCCTTGCCATCGACCGCTGCCGAGTCTGTTTCGACACCATCCCCCTGGGCGCTGTCGCCACCAACGGACTGAAGCGGTTCCCGGACGACATCGGATACCGGCTCCACCTCTCCGTGTGGGGCAATGACCGGACCAGCCTCCGGGTCCGGAGCGCGAAGCACATGCTGGAGCGGCAGATCGACAACTATCGAGGGGATTCCCGCGCGGTGTTCGTCTACACCTTTACCCGGCACAACATCGGTGAATCCGAGGAGGTCGTCGACCGGCTGGCTAGAGAGGACTGCCGGGTGACCTTCAACATGTTTTCAGCCCCCCTCGGCTACAGGGGTGATCTCGGGCATACCGCCGCCTCCCTTGTCGACACCCGAAAAACGATGGACCGGCTGCTGGAGGCGTTTCCCGATCATGTTCTGTTTTCCCGCTACAATGCTGTCGTCCACACCCATCCCATGGGGCTTCACAGCCTTTTCGGATGTCCCTATCCCCGCCGGCAGCCGTCCGCAACCATCGGGCTGAGCCGGTTCTTCCGGCAGTATCGGGCAAACCTGACCTGGAACCGGAGCGCCGCCTGCTGTGTTCCGGATACCGACTGCAATGACTGCCGCCACTATGCCGCCGGCAGCGCCATCGTGACGGCGCGGCTGTTTCGCCACGCCACAGATCCGGCCACTTTCCGCTCCTGGCTCGATTATGTGGACAACTATCTGGCGGTATGGGTGATGCCCTATACCAAGGAAACACCCCTGTGCCGTCTCCCGATATCTCCTCCCGGCGTCGAGCTGCCCTCCGACTGAAGGAGCCACCGATGAAAACCGTCAGTTCCCTGTTGGACGCACACTGGTACGAACGCTACAAGCGAATTTCCAAATTGAATATCCGAAGCTCGATCTACGATGTCACCAACCGGTGCAATCTGCGGTGCAAAGGGTGCTTTTTCTTTTCATCCGGCGAACACGAGGCCGCCCCCGAGGAATCCGACCCCCACCGATGGGAAGCGTTTGTCGACAAGGAGAAGGGGCGAGGGGTCAATCTGGCCATCCTGATCGGCGGCGAACCGACCCTCTGCCTCGACCGGGTGGAGGCATTCTATCGTCGACTGCCCACCTTCTGCGCCACCAACGGATTGATCAAGGTTCCAAGGGACCGGTTCCCGGACATGATGATCGGCATTTCCCTCTGGGGCGATGAAGCGGACGAAACAACTCTTCGGGGGAAAGATACCTTTGCCGTTTCCAGCAAGAACTACGAAGGGGACCCACACACCTATTATCTGTTTACCATTACCCCCAAGCAGATCGGAAAGACCGAACACATTATCCGAAAAATTCGGGATGCGGGTCTCAAAGTGCACATGCAGCTGTTGTCCAATGACGAAGAGGTCGACGGATTCAGTTGGACCGCAGATGAGCTGTCAGCCATCCAGCATGAAATGAATGAGATGCTGGACGCTTATCCCGACACCGTCATTTCTTCCAAGTACTACCATGAAATCATCACCACCGGAAAAATGCTGGACCGCCGGTTCGGGTGGATGGAATGCCCCTCGGTTTCCGACCCTCTCGACGACCGATCTCCCAAACCCAAACGGCTGACCAATTTTATCCGGTGGGCCTCCGATCTGAACACCATGCACCGATGCTGCACCTCCGAAACCCGGGATTGTGCGACCTGCAAGGACGGGGCGGCCCACATGAGCTGGGTGATGGTGAACAAGCGGGCCCACATGAGAAGCTCCCAGGATCTTCAAAACTGGATAGAAGTCTATGAGATGTTTGCCAAACTCTACCAGTTTATCCCCTGGTAGCCCATTCCACGACGCCGACTGACATGAAAGCCAATGCCCCCGTCATTATCGGTTACGACGCCGTATCTCCCCTGGGAGTCGATCTTGAGGACCAATGGCAGCGGGCACTCGAGGGCCGGAGCGGCGTCGGTCCTCTGACCCGCTTCCCGTATGACAAGGATTTTCCGGTGCAAATCGCCGGTGAGATCGGCGCCATCGACCATCTGCCCTATCCGTTTCTGTCAGCGAGAGAGCAGGCAAGGTGGCCGTCGCCGATTTTCAAATATGCGCTTCTGACCGTTCACCGTGCCTTAGAGAGAAGCGGCCTGGTCATTACGCCGGACATGGCTCCCCGGGTAGCCGTCACCTTCAGTTCCGCGGTGGGGGGACTGGACACCCTTCTCGCCTCCGACCGGCGGTGGATAGCCGAGGGACGACTTCCCATGCCGTGGTCCAATCCCAATGCCTGCATCAACATGGTCGGGGGCATCGTGTCAATGTGGACGGGAGCAAAGGGGCCTATCAGCGCCACCATCACCGCTTGCGCCACGGGGGTCACTTCGGTCATCATCGGTGCCATGCTGCTGGAGCTGGGCCGGGCGGATGTGGCCGTCTGCGGTGCGGTGGACCTGGCCCTCGTCGAACCCATCGTTGCCGGGTTTGCGACCATGAACGGAGCCTATGTCCCAAAGGAAGGCGCCCCACCGGAGCCTCCGGAGCGGGTCAGCCGGCCTTTTTCCGCCGGACGAAGGGGGTTTGTGATCTCTGAAGGGGCCGGATGCATCGTCATCGCCACGCCTGAATTCGCCAACGCGCATGGATTGGCCTGTCGCAGTGAAGTGGCCGGCTGGTCCATGACCTCGGACGCCCACCACTTTGTTTCGCCCTATCCAGAAACCGTTACCCGATGCATTGCAGAGGCCATATCAGACGCCGGTGTCAGCCCCGATCGCATCGATGCGATCAATGCCCACGCAACCTCGACCCGGATCGGCGACCAGGTGGAAGTGGACGCATTGAGATCGGTTTTTGGTGGGAAACTGCCGCCGATAACCGCCAACAAATCCTTGACCGGCCATGCCATGGGGGCCTCCAGCGCCATCGAGGTCGTGTTCGCCCTTCGTGGCATCGAGGATCAACGGCTGCCGCCGACCATCAACCACACGCCAGACCCTGAACTCGACATCGACTGTGTGGCCGAGGGCAGCCGGAGCGTTCAACAGGAATACGTGCTCAAAAACGCCTTTGGTTTCGGAGGTTGCAACGCATGCATCGTTTTTCGGAAACGGGGATGAGCCCCCTGGTGGGAACATGAGAGCACCCCTCAACAGACGGGTTTTCGTTGTCGGCTACGATGTCGCCACCGCCCTGGGCAACGATTTTGAGCGGACTTGGGAGCGAGCGGTGCGGGGCGAGGCCGGATTCCGACCCCTTACCCGCTGCCAGGTGGATACACGGAGCAATATCGTCGGGGAAATTCCGGATTGGGACCCCCGATCCATCGACGGTATCGGCGGGCGGGATGCCGGCAACTGGGAGGCGGGCTTCGTCCATCTGACCATGGTTCTCTGCAAACGGGCCCTGAGTCATGCCCGTCTGGTCATCGACGCAGACACCGGGTCCAGAACCGCCTGTTTGGTGGGTTCTGCTCTCAACGGCACCGACGCCTACCGAGTGGCCATGGAGAACTACGCCCGCTACGGGCCAACGAAGGTCAGCCCCTATCTCCTGCCCAATCTATGTGCCAACGTGCCGGCGGGCAAGGCCAGCATGATGCTGGGATTTACCGGCCCCATCTTTTCCCCCCAGGGGGCCTGCGCCTCCGGAAACCATGCCATCGCCCTGGGCGCCCGAATGATCCGCGACGGGGACTGTGACTTTGCCCTTGCCGGCGGGGTGGAGATGTGCCTCGTGCCCGAAATTATCCAAGGGTTCGCCAATATGTGGGCCACCATCAAGGTGGGCCCCAACGACCGGGCCCATGGAGATCCGGGCCAGGCGTCGAGGCCTTTCAGTATCGACCGAAAGGGATTTGTGCTGGCGGAGGGCGGAGGCGTTCTGGTTCTTGCCGCCGAAGAGGTGCTGCGATCGTCGGGGTTGTCCCCCAAAGCCGAGATTCTCGGCGTCGGCTGGACCTCGGATGCCCATCACTTTACGCGACCCAACAAGCAGACGGTGGTTCGGGCCATCCGCGAGGCCATCGACGATGCCGGTCTCTCCCCCGCCGACATTCACTATGTCAATGCCCACGGCACCTCCACCAGCAAGGGGGATCTGGTTGAAATCGACAGTTTGCGGACGGTGTTCGGCCCCCATCTGGGGCGTCTGCCGGTATCGTCCAACAAGTCCCAACTGGGGCATTCCCTCGGTGCGGCAGCGGCGGTCGAGGCGGCACTGGCGGTTGAGGGCATGCAGCAGGGGCTGCTGCTGCCGACGGTCAACCATATTGTGGATCCGGCCCTATCCGA
>JASFIA010000260.1:0-4851 GCA_050122915.1 Desulfobacterales bacterium
CACGTGAACGGCAGCTCGCCGCAGCCGTCTGCGCGCATCCCGACGGACGACCCGAGTCATCGGTCGGCATCGGGTAACGGCACCATCAGACCCTCGGCATGAACATCACCGGAACCCATGAGCAGCTCAACGCCCAAATCAAGCAAACAGACCGCCACTGCACCTCAGCTTCTGCCCGGACGCTGGATCGGCCGGGGGCTCTTGTGGGTGCTTGCCTGCTGCGTGTCATTCTCCTTCGGGCTGTTTGTCGGCCGACAGTCGGCGCCTGTCCCCTTCGACGTCCACCAATTGGAAAAGCACCTCCTGTCCCTCAAAGGCGACGTGGTCAAGGAAAAAGAGACGTCCCTTGACCGATATTTCGACGAAACCAGCGACCGAACCCACCTGGGGTTTCATGATTCGCTTAAGAATAAGGAGCCCGACGTGCCGGTCGATTTCGACGACCTGGCCCCCGCGGCGCCGAAGCCTGATGCCGACCGGGACGGGATCCGGGTCATTCGCCGGTCCCCCTCACTGAAAGCCAAATCAGGAAAAACGGTGAAAAATGTGCCGGCTGTTTCGGCGACAGCGGCACCGTCGGCAACCCCCGACTCTCGAGGATCCCCCGGTGGCATCACGATCCAAGTCGCCGCATTGAGCAGCGCCGAGGATGCAGATCGGATGATCGCCGCATTGAAATCCCAGGGTTTCGACGCCTACCAAACATTGACCCGGAGCCAAGACAAGGGCATTCGGATCCGAATTCGTATAGGCGCGTTCACCGATCGAAAAGATGCCGTCGGACCCATCCAGGCCCTCAGGGAAAAGGGGTACCAGCCGATACTCGTTCCGCGGTGAGAGACCTCGACGCCGACCTCGTGGTTGAACGATTTCCTACAAGAGGATACAATAAGAAAAAGGACGCCGAAATCCACCACGCCCGCGTTCCCCACCGAGGATCGGTAACGGGAAGGACGTCAGGCGGGAAACACCCGTGGACGGGGTGAGGAGAAACCCATGGCCATCGATAGAGACCAAGTGCTTCATGTGGCAAGGCTCGCCAGACTCGATTTGGACGACGCATCGGTCGACACCCTTGTCACCCAGTTGGGGCAGATCCTCGACTACGTCGAGGCGCTGAACCGCATCGACACCGAGGGCGTCAAGCCCACCTCACACGCCATCAGTCTGACCAACGCCCTTCGGGAAGATAGAGAGCGTCCCCATCTTGACCGCCACTCCGCCCTGGAAAACGCCCCGGAACGGGACGATGATACCTTCCTGGTCCCGAAGGTGATCGGTTGAATGGCCGCATCCTCAACGGTCTTGCCCCATCCCACAGCCTTTCAGGGAGGAGTGCTCCTTGACGCTCAATGAACTGACCATCACCGAGGCCGCAACCCGTCTTGAAAATGGAGAGATCTCGGCGGAAAAGCTGACCGCCGACGTCCTTGACCGCATTGCCGAGTGGGATTCGGCAATCGGGGCCTTCATCACCGTCGATCGGGAGGGGGCAATGGCCCAAGCCAGGGCGGCAGACGCCATGCGCTCCCGAGGGGACGGAACCCCACTGACGGGAATCCCTGTCGCTTTGAAGGACGTGCTCTGCACCCGGGGGATCCCCACGACCTGCGGCTCGAAGATATTGGAACATTTCGTGCCTCCCTACGATGCCGACGTGGTGGAGCGGCTCAAAGCCGCGGGCGCCGTGCTCGTTGGCAAAACCAATATGGACGAGTTTGCCATGGGGTCTTCCACCGAGAATTCGGCATTTCACGTTACCCGAAACCCCTGGAACCGTGGTCACGTCCCAGGCGGCTCCAGCGGAGGATCGGCGGCGGCGGTGGCCGCCGACATGTGTCTGGCCGCCCTTGGATCCGATACCGGCGGCTCCATTCGTCAGCCGGCCTCCCACTGCGGAGTGGTGGGGATGAAGCCGACCTACGGCCGGGTTTCCCGCTATGGCCTGGTCGCCTATGCGTCCTCCCTGGACCAGATCGGCCCTATCGGAAAATCGGTGGCCGACTGCGCCCTGCTGTTGGAAGCCATCGCCGGCCATGACAACCGGGACTCCACTTCCGTCCCCGAAGCGGTGCCCCCATACAGCCGTCTTTTGGAGACGCCGATCTCCGGGCTCACCATAGGCATCCCCGAGGAGGTCACCGCAACGGAGGGCATGGATCCGGAGGTCGAGACCGTTTTCTTGGACTCCCTGCGCCTATTCACCTCTTTAGGGGCCCGTGTCCGACCGATTTCCCTGCCCCATTCCGACATGGCGGTGGCAGCCTATTACGTCATCGCTCCCTGCGAGGCCAGCTCCAACCTTGCCCGCTATGACGGTGTCCGGTACGGATTTCGGAGCGGTTCAACAGACGACCTCATCCCCATGTACCACGCGACCCGATCCGCCGGGTTCGGCCTTGAGGTTCAGCGGCGTATCCTTCTGGGCACATTCGCCCTTTCGGCCGGATACTACGATGCTTACTATGGCAAGGCCTCCCAAGTGCGCACCCGGATCATCGACGATTTTAGAAAGGCGTTCGAAAACTGCGATGTCATCGCCGCTCCGGTCGCACCGACCCCGGCATTCAAGATCGGAGAAAAAGTGGACGACCCCCTGACCATGTACCTGAGCGACATGTTCACCCTGTCGGCCAACCTGGCCGGGATACCGGGCATTTCCGTCCCATCGGGTTTTTCCACCGAAGGCCTGCCCATAGGCATTCAGATCATGGGCAGACACTTTGATGAGGCCACCCTGCTGCGGGCGGCATCTCAATTCGAGAACGCCGCCGCCCTTGATCGCCGGAAACCCCAACTAAAGAAAGGAGCCTAGTGCCCATGGCGACCATTCTCCCCCAGGGCGACGCCCTGCGAAAAGCCATCAGGTGGTATGCCGAGGAGCTGAAGGCCCATCCCGACACGCCCCGGCTGGAACTGGTGAACAAGGCCTGCATACAATTCAATCTGTCTCCCGTGGATGCCGAAGCCCTGATGACGTACACCCGGAACAACCGCTGATCGGTAGTGTACCGACCCCGCTGACGCCGGTATCCCGTCCCGGCGCCGCCGGGGTGGGTGCGGTTTCGGGACGGCCGGAGGTGCCTTGACGTGTCCAGAATCCGAGTCCTACCCGACATTCTCTCCAACAAAATCGCTGCTGGCGAAGTCGTCGAGCGACCCGGCTCGGTCGTGAAGGAACTGGTGGAAAACGCCCTGGATGCCGGCGCCACCCGGATCGTGGTCGAGGCGGAGAAAGGCGGGCGATCCCTGATTCGTGTGGCCGACAACGGGTGCGGCATGGATCGGGACGACGCGCTGCTGGCTATCGAACGCCATGCCACAAGCAAAATCGCCCGGTCCGAGGACCTTTTTTCCATCCGCACCCTTGGGTTTCGGGGCGAGGCCCTGCCCAGCATCGCTTCCGTCAGCCGCTTCACTCTGGTTACCCGGTCCGAAGAGGCGGTCAGCGGCACCGAAGTGGTCCTGGAAGGAGGAAAGCTCATCGATGTCGCCGACGCCGGTGCCCCGGTAGGGACCATGATCACGGTTCGGGATCTCTTTTTCAACACCCCGGCCCGCCGGAAATTTCTCAAAACCATCGGCACCGAACTCGGCCACATCGGCGACACCCTTGCCCGGTTGGCCCTTGGCCGCCCGGACGTCGATTTCAAATGGATTCACAACGGACGGCAAGTCAAGCGCTGGCCCACGGCCAACGACCCCTTCGAGAGAATCGTGGATGTTCTGGGAAGAGCCGTCCGGCCGGATCTCTATCCCATGGATATCGATGACGGCGGTCTGCACGCCAGCGGCTGGGTGGCGTCCCCCCGGTTGATTCGGCCCACCTCCAAAGGCATCTACCTCTTTGTCAACGGCCGAAGCGTCAGGGACAGGGTTCTACAGAGCGCCGTGTTCCACGGCTACCGGGAGCGGCTGATGAAAGGCCAGTTCCCGATGGCGGTCTGCCGGCTTGAAGTCCCGGTGGATCAGGTTGACGTCAACGTCCATCCCACCAAGCACGAAGTTCGGTTTGCCGACGCCCGGAAGGTCCGCTCCGTTGTCGCCGCCGCCGTCTCCACTGCCCTTTCGGCCGGCGACCGCCCCCGTTGGCATCCTCCCGCTCCCGAAGATTCCCCGACAGCGGCAGACGGGGTCAGTGAGCCTGGAAGCACCTACCCCTCTCCATCTCCCGCCGGTCAGAACCCCATGCCTTTTGCCGGCTATCGGAAGGCGGCATCGGGGGTCGGACGCGCCCATGCTTCCGCCGATGGCCCCACCCCTTTTGGGTCGTTGCCTCGGAGGCGCTCAGATGACAGCATCCCCCCTCACCAGCCCCTGGCGTCCGGGTCCGGTCCGTCGAGCGCGGGACGCTTTTCCGAGCTTCGACCCATCGGCCAGTATCGCCGCACCTATGTCCTGTGCGAATCGGCGGGGAGCCTGATCCTGATCGACCAGCATGCCGCCCACGAGCGGGTGTTCTACGAGCAGCTCAGACAGCGCTCAAAGACGACCAATGCCGCGTCTCAGAGATTGGTGGTGCCGGAGACCATCGAGACGGGTTACGAAGATGCCGCCTTGCTGGAGCAATTCGCATCCGAATTCCATCGGCTGGGTTTAGAGGTAGAGCCTTTCGGGGGTCATACGGTGATCGTCACCGCTGTGCCGGTTTTGTTGGCCGGTGGTCCGGTTGAGCCGACCGTCAGGGAGCTGTTGGCTACATTGGCCAACAAGGAAGGGGGTGACATGCCGGACATGTTGGACGACTGCCTCAAAATAATGGCCTGCCACGGCGCCATTCGTGCCCGACAGGCACTCGACGCAAGAGAAATCCGGCGCCTTCTGGCCCAACTCGACGACTGCCGGAACCCA
>JASFIA010000261.1:0-4843 GCA_050122915.1 Desulfobacterales bacterium
GACCGGCATCATCAAGGCGAATTTTCCCACACGGTTGAGCTTTCAAGTGTCGTCCAAGACCGATTCTCGAACCATTATCGACACCAATGGGGCCGAGTCTCTGCTTGGGATGGGGGACATGCTTTTTCTGCCGCCAGGGACCGGTCGACTTCAGCGCATCCACGGCGCCTACATTTCAGAATCGGAGATCTCCAGGGTGATGGAATTCCTGAAAGCCCAGGCCAAGCCCGACTATCTCGAAACGGTGACCGAGACGCCGCCGCCCATGGATGGGGGGTTAGAAGAGGATGCCGACTATGATGAGCGCTACGACGATGCGGTCGCGTTGGTGACCCAGAGTGGCCAGGCATCGATTTCCATGGTTCAGAGGCATCTTCGAATCGGCTACAATCGGGCCGCCCGAATTATCGAAACCATGGAAAAGGAAGGGGTGGTCGGCCCGGCTGACGGTGCCAAGCCGAGGGAAGTGCTGGTTCGCCACTACGACGACCTCAAATGACGGCCCCGCCCATCGACCCATCGCTTCTGGCAGGCACCAAGGGCTTTCTACATGACGACGAAGGGCTCAGGCTATATGAGGTTGCTCTCGAGGCAAGCCGTCTTGGCCCCTGTCTTGAAATCGGCAGTTATTGCGGGAAATCGACCCTTTATCTCGGAGCCGCCTGTCGGGACAGGGGCGGCATCCTCTTTTCGATCGATCACCACCGGGGAAGCGATGAACAACAGCCGGGACAGGCATATTGCGATCCGGAGCTCATCGATGCCGACTCGGGCCGGGTAGACACCTTTCCTTGGTTTCGAGGTACGCTTGAGGCGGCCGGACTCGAAGATACGGTGGTTCCGGTCGTCAGCCCCTCTGTTGTTGTCGCAAGGTGCTGGGCAACCCCCCTATCCCTTGTCTTTATCGACGGGGGTCACACGGCTGAAGCCGCCGCTGCCGACTACTTGGCTTGGTCCGGTCATCTCATGACCGGGGGATATCTTCTCATCCATGATGTCTTTTTCGATCCAGACAAGGGGGGGCAAGCCCCCCGGCAGATCTACGAGCGGGCCCGGTCATGCGGGCGCTTCGAGGATTTGGGCGTCGTGAACACCCTGGGAATCCTGAAACGGGATTCGAACCCATGAGCCACCGGATCCAAATAACCTAAGAGCTCCGGTGGCACCGGGAGCGCGGCCGATTGGGCGCCTGGCCTTCAAGGGCTTTGGGAGGGCGGCATTTTGAGCCATGGCGCCGTCTCGGGGTTTTTGTGAAGTAAAATACCATGCTTTTGCCGATCAAGGGATCCAGTATCCCCTCCAACCACCTCGTCAGCCGCGGCTTTTTCATCAAATCCCACGTGAGAAACCGATGATAGAGCCGCACCGGAAGAGCCGTTTCCCGATTCAGTCCCACCAGGCATTTCATCCACCAGTACGGAGAATGAAGGCCATGGGCATAGTGGGTTCGATTGTGGCGGGCGCCGGCCTGCTCGACAAGGGAGATGACATCAGCGGCCCGATAGATGCGGATATGCCCGCCCGGTTCGGTACCATAGGTTTTTGACAGTCGCCAGCAGATGGCTTCCGGCACCGTTCGGGGAACGCTGACCACCAGCGAAGCACCGGGCTTTAGCACTCTAACCAACTCCCGGACAGCACGACTGTGATCTGGTATGTGTTCCATCACCTCCGAACAGATCACCAGGTCGAAAGCGGCGTTCGGAAAGGGAAGCGCTTGAAGATCTCCCGCCAGAAGGCTCCAATACGAGACGACCTGCTCATCCAGACGGTCATGGAGTTCTAAACGATGGCGAGCCTGTTCGAGATCGCTGATATCGAGATCGACTCCTACAATGCCGATCCCTGAAAACCGGTGGAGGCCGGCGATGTGACGACCGCTGCCGCAACCCGCGTCCAGCACCCGGTGGCCCGGTCGAATTCCCAGACTATCAAGGTCGGCGGTGACCATCGATGGCCTCTTTATAGACGGAGACAGTGCGCTCTGCGGTCCGCTTCCAGGTGAACCGCTCCTGAACCCGTCGATAGCCGGCATTGCCCATGGCTTGGGCGTTTTCAGGTTGGGAGAGCAGGTCCACAATGGCCCTTACCAATGGGTTCACATCTCCCGGGGGCACCAGTATCGCCGCATCTCCCGCCACTTCGGGGAGTGCCCCGCCGGTGGTGCTGATCACGGGAACGCCGCAGGCCATGGCCTCTCCAGCCGGCAATCCGAACCCCTCGTAGATCGATGGAACGATGGCTATCGACGCCCGGGCATATTGTCGCACCAGTTCTTCATCACTGATTCTGCCGGTGAACCTCACCCGGCCGCCGATGCCGAGATCCCGGATGAGCCGCTCGATGGACCCGTTTTCCTTGGGGCGGCCGACAACCACTAGTCGGACATCATGAGTGACGGCGACGGCGGATAGCGCTTGGATCAAGATGGCGAGCCCCTTCAAGGGCGTATCGGCGCTGTTGGTGACAATGATGCGATTTGGATCCTTGGCCACGGCTGGCAGGGGACGGAACAGTTCCGTGTCGATGCCGTTGGGGACAATGCGCAATCGGCTTTGGGAGATCTTGAAATCCTTTATAATGTCGGCCATCGATGCGTTGGACACAGTGATGATGCGCTCCAAGCGTTTGGCGACCTGTTTTTGCATCGTCAAAAAGGAATACCATCGCCACTGCTTGAATTTTTCACTACCGTGGCAGGCGGATCGAACGGCAATGGCGCGATCCACGGTGATAGGGTGGTGAATGGTGGCCACGGTGGGAAGGCGTCGACTGAGGCTGTGAACACCGTAGGACAAGCTCTGGTTGTCATGGATAACGTCGAAGTCGCAAAGATGCCTCGACAGGTGCCGGTATGCCCGGTATCCGAAAAGAAACGGCTCGGGAAATCCCATCGAGGAAACGTTGAGCCACTCATAGAGATTCAAGGGGGTGATCAGTTCGTTCAGGCGGGGTAGGCGAAAGGGATCCGCCGGATCGTATAGATCGAGTCCGTTGAGCAGCGTGACCGGAATCTCCGGAGGCAAAAGGGGGCGAGGAGGTCCGGAAAACACTTCAACGCGGTGACCCAGACTGACCAAGCCCCGTGCCAGATTCTTAAGATAAACCCCCTGCCCCCCGCAGTAGGGATTGCTGCGGTAGCTCAACAGGGCGACCCGAAGCCGGTCTTGGCATCCGATTGATGGCATCTGGAAAACGAAGGCGGGCCTTAAGCCCGACGGATTGGGGTTCACCTGGTGTCTGCAATGTGCCAGCGTCAACGGGGCAACCTACCGATTGATCGCTCCTGGGTCAAGCGCTTTCAATGGGAAGGAGCGGTTTGCCCGGATACGCCTGCGGAGCAGGGGAGCGACTGGACGAATGTTGCCGCCGCGACTGTTGAACCGGTTGATTGCCGACACTATGATGAGAAGGGTGGTAACTCCTGGGAATCCGTTGATTCCCTCTGTTTGGACGGCCGAGACCACACCCGTGCTGCCGGAGCCCCGGACCGCATAACGACTGATAAAAGGAGTTGAACCGATGGCCATAAGCCTGCCGGAAGACGTCACCCTAATCGAAGTCGGCCCCAGAGACGGCCTTCAATCCGAGCCGCAAACCGTTCCCACCAAACGGAAACTGGAAATCATCCAGGGACTCGTCGATGCCGGATTCAGGGAAATACAGGCGACGGCATTCGTCCACCCGAAATGGGTGCCTCAGATGGCCGATGCCGATACCCTGATCAAGGAACTGCCCAAGCAGGACGGGGTCGTTTTCAATGTCCTTGTCCTCAATTCCCGTGGATTGGAAAGGGCATTGGGCGCAGGCGCAACCTCTGTAGAAGTTTCGGTTTCCCCCAGCGATTATCAAAGCCGTCGAAATGTCAACATGTCAGCCTCAGAGGCCGTCACGGAAGGGATTGCCATGATACGGCGGGGAAAAGACATGGGGATCGATGTGAGAGCAGGGATCCAATGCACCTTCGGCTGCACCCATGAAGGCGAGATTTCCGAAGCCGTGATTCTTCAGGTTGTCCAACGGTTTCTGGACGCTGGGGCGGACCGGATTGCCCTTGCCGATACCACCGGCATGGCAACGCCGCCGGGTCTCCGTTCGCTGCTGCCAAAGGTGCTGTCGCAACTGGACCCCCGCCGGTTGGTGTTGCATCTGCACGATACCCGGGGACTGGGACTTGTCAACATCATGACGGCTTTAGATTTCGGGGTCAGACAGTTCGATGTGGCCCTGGGAGGATTGGGGGGGTGTCCATTTTTAAAGGGCGCATCGGGAAACGTTGCCACCGAGGACACTCTCCATCTCATGGAATCCCTCGGCATCGCCACCGGAATAGACAAGGCGGCTGTGGCCTGTCTATCGCTTTCGCTGGAGGCGGATTTGGGCCGCACCTTTCCTTCCCGGGTCCTGAGGGTGCTGTCGTCCTCGGCGTCGTGTCAGCCCTCCGACGGGTCTCCCTTTCCGGGAATGATGGCGTGAGAGGGGTCGATCAGGGATTCCAGTGCGTTGTCGAAAGCGTCGATGCGCTTATCCCAGGCGAATGTCTCCATGGCATCGGTAAGACCATCCGCCAGTCGTTTGGCCGCCTCCAACCGGCTGAGACAGAAGGAGAGGCGTTCAGTCAACTGCTCCTCGGTATCGTATAGAAAATGTTCATGGTAGCGGGTGGGAAGCACCTCGGGATAGGACAGCCGCCTCGGTAGAATGGGGATGCAGCCGCGGCGCATGGCCTCGACCATTGACATGCCGAAATTCTCCTGATCCGATGTACTGATCACCAGATCTCCGTGCTGAAGCCACTGCCGATATCGACCTCTGTCCTCTTCAAAGTGATCGACGACGATGC
>JASFIA010000262.1:0-4840 GCA_050122915.1 Desulfobacterales bacterium
CTAAGTGCCAGGAATGAATAGACCGTCGCAGCCTTACTCGAACGAGGCTTCTATCAGAGCCACTTCCGCTTTTATCTTTTCTTTTTCATCCTCACACAAATCCAGGGCTTTCAACCGGTTTCGCAAGCTGGTCAAGATCATCGCCTGCCGATGGTCGCTGCAGCTTAATGGAAGTGAAACCGACTCGCTGGCGCTGGCTTCCGGCTTCTCAGAATCGGTCATCGGTTCACATGGCCTTTCCGGCGTCCTTTAAGGCTTCTTTAAAGGCACGATAGAAAAATTCGTGATCGGCAATGCTTTTATTGAGTATTCTTTCCAAATTGGATAGGTCCCCGATGTTTACAATAAGATTTACGCTCCGATTAAACGCCATCATGCGGTCCATGGTCCGGTATCGGTCGGTAAATAATAACACAAATATATTTCGACGAACGGACATTGCCAATCGTTCCAAAAAAACAAGAACGCCGTTCACATCTGGATTTTTCGCATCAAAGCGTTCATTGACGGCAATCATATCAAATTGATGGTATCTCATCTGCTTGAGTGCATCTCGAGTGGAAGCGGCCTGCCTGACAGAGAACTCCATCCCCTCTAAGACAGAGGTGATAAGCGACGACGCGGATGCGTCCATCTCACATATGAGTGCGGTCTTGCCTTCTTCTTCGATAAAGTCAAAAGGCCGATCACCGGCATCGTATCCGTCCACCTCCCTTGAGACCGTTTTCTCTTGGTTAGATGAGACTGTAATCGGCTTTTTGCACTTTGGACAGGGGATAGTTAACACCTTTCCCGCCGGCAGCTTATCCGCGGGCAGCTTGAATCTGGCTCCACAGGGTTTACAGGTGATTTCCATTAATTGGGCCTTTCGGATGTGACATGGAACCGGGATACAACCAGATCATGGTCAAGATATACCAATGAAATACGTGCAATTCCCGAACCCTCTCTCCTCGGATTAGGTAGTGAGGTCACGCAGGCCGAGAGGCCGCTCCACTGACCTGAACCGTGTCCTTGTATTCCCAATAGAGGGCGCGTCCTATAAGGGTCTGCCGCCCTTCGAATATTGGTGATCGATTTCCAAGCGATCGATGTCTGTGGTGGATTCTCCTCGTGCACTCTTGACCATATCGATTCCCCTTCCCGCGATACCCTTGCGGGACGCATAGGCCATGGCCGTTTCTTGAGTTACAAGCCCTTGTTCGAAAAGGCTGACAATAAAGTCATCGAAAGTGGACATCCCGAATGCAGCCCCTTGCTGAATGATGTCATAATACGTTTTGCCCTCTGCTTCACCGTTCAGAATCGTATCTTTGACCCGAATGTTGCTCCGCAGAATTTCAAACGCAGCAACCCTGCCTCCACCGACTTTCGGCAAGAGCCTCTGACCGATAATCCAGCGGATGGTGTCGGCAAGGCGAATCCTCACCTGCCGCTCCTCTTCGGTATTAAACATTCCGAGAATCCGATTGATCGTTTGTCCGGCATCAACCGTATGGAGGGTCGAAAAAACCAAATGACCCGTTTCTGCAGCGCTTAACCCAATCTCCACGGTCTCTCGATCCCTCATCTCCCCCACCAAAATAACCTTTGGAGCCTGACGGAGGGCCGCTCTCAAACCATGGGCAAAGGAATCAAAATCCTGCCCTAACTCCCTCTGGTTGAATGTGGAATGCTTATGGGGATGGAGGTATTCCACCGGATCTTCAAGAGTGACCACATGAACGGATTGGTCTTCGTTGATTTGATCGAGGATGGCCGCAAGAGATGTGGTTTTACCGGTACCGGTCGCTCCGGTGAACAATACAATTCCATTTTTCTCTTTGGCAATATCGTTGAAACATTCCGGCAAATCCAGGCTTTGGATGGTAGGGACCTTTGATTCAAGCTTTCTCAACACCGTCGAATAGTTGCCCGTTTGTGAAAACACGTTCACTCGAAAACGGGCTTTTCCTGGAAGGCTGTAGGACAGATCGCAAGACCCGCTCTCGATTAGAATTTGGGCAAGTCGCCGATCATTGTTGACTAGATTGAGGGCGAAAATTTCAGCCTGGAACGGCGTTAATTCCCTGATGTCCGGTTTGATGTTGACAGGGATCAGAACACCGTCGCTTTCAACCTGAAGAGGTTTTCCGACGGTTACGTTAAGATCGGACACGTTTTTATGGGCATCGAGCATGCGTGTCAGTATATGATCAATTTCTTGCCGTCTCATGGGAAGTCCTTTACGACGAATATTCTCAAATGCGCATTGACCTCAACCATCAAGCCTCTGTGAAGTCTGCAGGCGGATTTTTAAGGAGAGGACGGAATCGGCTCTTGTCATTGGCCTTCATGTAGGCCTCGTCAACACTGATCATGCCCTTGTTTAGAAGACCCATTATGGCGTCGTCCAGCAATTCCATGCCATATCGCCTCCCTGTTTGAATCATGGAGTTGATCTGGTGGGTTTTCCCTTCGCGAACGAGATTGCGGACAGCAGCGTTTCCAATCAGAATTTCTACGGCCGCACAGCGCCCTTTGATATCCACCCTTTTGAACAGTACCTGGGCAACAATCGCCCGGAGGGCGTCGGAGAGGGATGATCGAATTTGTGCCTGTTGGCTCGATGGAAAAACCTCAATGACACGGTCAACGGTTTTAGCGGCACTCGATGTGTGTAGCGTCGCAAATACAAGATGACCGGTTGCAGCAGCCTCTATCGCCAAGGCCATGGTTTCCAAATCCCTCATCTCACCAACGAGAATAATATCAGGGTCCTCACGCAATGCCCCTTTTAGAGCAGCACCGAATGTATTGGTATGAACGCCAACCTCTCTATGATTGACAATGCACATCTGGCTCTGGTGAACAAATTCGATTGGGTCTTCTATGGTGATGATGTGGTCTTTTCGCGTTCGGTTCGCCAAATCGATAATCGCGGCAAGCGTCGTCGATTTGCCGCTTCCCGTCGGGCCCGTGACAAGTACAAGGCCGCGGGGAAGACCCGCCAATTTCCCGAGTATCTGTGGCAATCCCAACTGTTCAAGGGTTAATATCGTATCGGGAATCTCACGGAAAACGGCTGCGACACCATTTTTTTGCATGAAAAAATTGGCCCGGTATCTGGCCAATCCTGGAATTTCATAACCAAAATCGATATCACCTGTCTCTTCAAATACTTTTATTTTGTCTTCCGGTGCAATTTCATAAAGCATCGATCGAAGATCGTCGCTGTCGAGTCGCTTGTATTTGATCCTTTCGATATCACCCCGGATACGCAGAGCCGGGGGCTGTCCTGATGCCAAATGGAGGTCGGATGCCCCCTGCTCGTTCATCAGTTTAAAAAAAGCGTCAATCTTGGCCATCAGACCTCCAAAAACAGGATATGATCAATGGGGATGATAAATGACGAAATGGGAAACCGACGATTTGTCGAAGGCATGGAGAACGGGTGATGCAGAGAGGCTATTGTGAAGCGCTGCTGAAAACGGCCACCTTTGCGTCCTCCTTGTCAGCTTCTCTAATACTTTCTCGACCAATTTCCAGCAATCTTGAGTGGGCGGTGATGACGGATTCCAACTCTGTTTCTAGCTGAATCCGCTGGCGTTTGAGTTCGATAATTTCATCCTGGAGCAGATTGCGTCGGCTTTGGGATCGACTAATAATCTGGTCGGACTTAATCTCTGCCTCAGCAATGATCAGTTCAGCGTCTTTTTGAGCATTTGCTTTCATCTGATCAATGACCTTCTGACCGTAGATTAGGGCACGTTTGAACGTTTCCTCCCGTTGTTTGTAACCCTTGCTTTCGTGACGAAGGCGCCGGAGCTCATGGGACAGAATCTCCTTTTCCTTTAGCACATGCTCCATTGCCGCCGCGATTTGTTCAAGGAACAGCTCCACCTCTCTGATATCGAATCCACGCAAACGAATGGGAAATTGCTGTTGCTGAATGTCTAACGGTGTGATTTCCATGACCTATCCTTAATCACCTAAGCAAAATGTTTCTGGAAATATCAGCCAGTGAGCCCACCAGAAAAGATTGGAGAAATAAAATAGCGAGGATAACAATAATAGGTGAGAAGTCGATTCCGCTATAGCTGACCGGTAGCCGTTTTCTGATCTGATAAAGCATTGGTTCCGTCACGTTGTGGATAAACCTGACGATAGGATTGTATGGATCCGGGCTCACCCAGGATAAAACCGCCCGGGCAATGATGATCCACATGTATAGGTAAAGAACGACGTTGATAACCTTAGCCAAAGCTGCCAATAAGTTCCCGAAGACAACCATAAAGATCCCTTGAGCTCATTATTGATATTTGATCAAACCGGAAACGCAACCCATTTTCAGATTGGTCTTGCGAAAGCCATAATAAATTAATACCTTAGGATTTGAAACCATCTTATAGCAGAAGTCAAGGGTTTTCAATCAGGCCTTCGACCGTTGGGTTATCGCTGAATGCTGATCCCAAATATTCATTAGCGGTACTGGATAAAAAAACTGAAATGGGGGCCTGCGGTCATCTGAACCCAGCCTTTAGATTCTCTGCAGCGACTCGCGTATCCCATAGGATGCGGTGACAAAAAATGTCAGATCCTACCATTTTACGGCACCTGACTGATCATTTACGGGGGGCATTGAAAAGAGCCGGTGGTCGGTACGAATGGCCAACAGCGGCGACCCATTCGACCGTTTTCTCAGTCTCGTCAATGGATTGACGCTTCAATAGAATACCGGCACACCCATTTAAACGCCAAGAAATAAGACAATGTTCATTTCCTCATCACTATTTCGACAGTGAGCCGGTTCCTCTTATATCTCAAAGCGATTGAGGACGGTTAACTAAGGCAAATGGAC
>JASFIA010000263.1:0-4839 GCA_050122915.1 Desulfobacterales bacterium
TTGTTTTATTTGAGAGGGTTAAAGGGAGGAGGGGGGTAAAGTCACCTTGGGGCGATCTCAAGTCGATCTGAAGAAGGGCGATAACATATAAAACCCTTTCGCAAGGATGTGACCATGAGCATTGTGCTGGCTGGCCCCTTTCAATGCCCCCGCTTAAGCACCGCAGGGATTATCATCGACGCCGCCTGCAGGAAATACGGCGCCTACGATATTGAAATCATCGGACTGGACCCGGAAAACATCGCTCTGATTGCCCGGCATGACGGGCGGGACCTTACCGGGGTCCTCCACCTTGGGGAGGCATTACTGAGTCAGAACGCCGAGTTGATCTTTACGATGGACGACGAGGGCCTGGGCCGCTTCCTGGGCTATTTCCCAACCATTGGACTGGGGCGGATCTGCAACCTGGATCTGGACCGGATCCGGGACTACAGGGGCGACACGAACGATCCCGAATATTTTATCGACATTTTCGATGCTCTGGCGCCTGCGCTGATCCGATATTTGAACCCAGCTGCCGAGAGTGAGGAACAGACACGCAGGGAGGCTGACGACCTCTGGTACTATATTTTTTCCACCGTCTTTGATTAACGATCCTGCCGCCCGGGGGCCGCGATTTCACGTCAGGTGCCGACGGGCCCCTTCTATATTGAGAAGCGTCCCATCCCAAAACCGATCTGAGACCGTCGACGACCGCTGCCGGCCGGGGTCGGTCTAAAATCAACCGGCTCCATCCATTGATGAAAACCCACCGGTTCATCGTCTTATTGATGTGCCCCCCGTGGCAATGATGTCGATCCGCGAAAACACCTCAACGTATCGTCTTTTTCCCTTAGCGCTTAGATAATATCCTCCGGTCAGGGGTCTGGGCGGTCCATGGGCATCGGTTCTGCTGCCGGCCAAAACACCCTGTAAAGTCCTCATACAGACGCCGCCCGACCCACTCCCGGAGGATCCCGGCTGACCGGCAAGATGGAGGGATCCGAAAAACCATAGGGTGGCAACCGTCTCAACACGGCCTCTATGGCGCCGACCGTTGCCCGGTATCCGATCCGACACCCATTGGCCTTTCGACTGAGGCTATCCGGAGCTTCATAGATGACCGCAGTTCTGAAAGCGATTGCCTCTCTCCCGCCGGGCGAGGGACGATGGGCTCTTGCGATGGGGTCTTGTTGTCGTCATCACGCTTTTGGGGCCCAGATGGCCATGGAGGCTGATATCATGATACAAGATAAAATTGCAGACGCGTGCCTTGCGGGTCACCATGAGCAGCGTTCCTCCATGCACCGACAGATCCTTTCGGAGGACGTCCGTCGCGCAGGCATCAACCAATCGCCATAGCAACCATTCAATCACGTGGTGGGAATGATGAAAAAAAAGACTTCAGCACACCGGCTAACCCTCAGAAACCTTCAACCAGAGGACTATGACGGCGTCAGAGGCGTCATGGCCGAGGCCTATGCAAGAATGGGCGGGCCATGGAGGAAGAGCGAATTTATGACGCTTCTATCCCTCTTCCCGGAAGGACAGATCTGTATCGAAGACAAAGGCAGCGTTGTATCGGCGGCATTGACGCTTATTATCGACTACTCGAATCTTGAGCGCGACCATTCATACGAAGATATCGTATCGGGTGGGAAATTCGAAAGCCACGACGACGACGGCGACTATCTTTACGGAATTGATCTTTTCGTACGTAAGGATTTCAGGGGGATGCGTCTTGGAAGGCGTCTATACGATGCAAGAAAAGAGTTGTGTGAAAAGTTGAATTTGAAGGGCATCATCGTCGGCGGCCGAATTCCGGGTTACTCTCGGTATCACAAGGAAATGAGCCCCAACGAGTACATTCGGAAAGTGAAAAACAGAGAAATCACCGACAAGGTGCTGACCTTTCAAATGGCCAATGACTTTCATCCCAAGCGCGCGATAAAAAACTACATTCCTGAAGATGAGGCATCCAAGAGTCATGCGGTGTTTCTCGTGTGGGATAACATCTTCTATGAGCCGAAAAAGAAACATGTCTGGGGGCGCAAATCAAACGTCCGCCTCGGTGCCGCACAATGGCAAATGCGGCAATTTTTATCCATGGATGATCTTCTCCATCAGGTGGAGTTTTTTGTCGATACCGTCTCTGGCTACAACGCCGATCTGATTTTGTTTCCAGAGCTTTTCAACGCGCCCCTGTTGTCTCAATTCAATCAGGATGACCCTCCCCAGGCCATGAGGAATCTGGCAGAGTATACGGATCAATTGAGGGAGGAAATGCTGAAAATGGCCCTGAGTTACAACATCAACATCGTGGCCGGGAGCCTTCCCAAATGCGACGGCGGCAACCTCTACAACGTGTCGATTCTGTGCCGCCGCGATGGCACATGGGATCACCAGTACAAGCTTCACATAACACCGGATGAAGCCGAATACTGGGGGCTAAAGGGTGGGCAGGATCTGAAGATATTCGATACCGACGTCGGGAAGATCGGCATTTTGATCTGTTATGATGTAGAATTTCCGGAACTCAGCAGAGTCCTGGCTGATAAAGGAATGAAAATACTATTGGTGCCCTTCTGGACGGACACCAAGAACGGCTATCTCCGCATCCGACGGTGCGCCCAGGCACGGGCCATTGAAAACGAGTGCTACGTCGCCATATCGGGAAGCGTCGGCAATCTCCCCCGGGTCGAAAATATGGACATCCAATACTCCCAGTCTGCCATTTTCACCCCTTCCGACTTCGCATTTCCCCATGATGCTATTGCCGCCGAAGCAACCCCAAACACCGAAATGACCCTGATCGCAGATGTTGACCTCGATTTATTAAAAGAACTTCGAAAGCATGGCAGCGTGCGAAATCTGGAGAGCAGAAGAAAAGATCTATATCATATTCAATGGGGCCATCCTGATCGACGAACTCAGCAATGAGGGACCCTTTGCACCTACCAGGTATATAGTGGGCTTTCCTGGCGGTCACCCCGATAGAAGAGTGAGAGACTTCATCAGGTGCCCATCGCACCCTCTATCCATTCGCGGTAAGGCCACAGGGTGAAATGGAGAAGACGACGGGGATCCTGTTGTGCTATAAAAACAGAAAAAATCAGAGCAGTTACGTTCGATTTGACGCACTGCTCCGGCAGTTTTATCCCAAATTAAACTAAAGTATGAATTGTTTTTCATATCTGCTATGCTGCCCATGATTCCCTTTTGCAGAAACCGCCTCACCGACGCCATTGACCTGTGATCACCATGAAGCAGCTACCCAATACATTGTCGGAAATCATTCGGGAAAGCCGCCTTCGGCTTAATGTCATCTCCAAGACATCGGGGATCTCCCACGCGTATTTGACCAAGCTCGTGAAGGGCAACATCAACCACCCGGGAAAGGATAAGATCGCCTCAATTTTACTTTCCCTGAATTACTCCATTGTTCAGATCAACGAGATACTGGCTCAATATGATTACCAGCCCCTGGGGGCATTGGACATCCCGGCTATCCTTGCCAACAACAGCAAGCGAAAAATCGAGGGGAACACCCTGGCCCAATACGATCACATCTATTTCGAGCTCTTGATGGCGGCCATGGAGCGCATCGGCGGTACCAAACTTCTAGTGAAGAACAGGCCCAGCGGTATATTCATCCCCAATGAAATGTACCTGGAGACCGAGTACCCTTTCGAAACGGAAAAAAAGGCCAGAATCTTCCTGCACGATCTGACCCTGGCCCTCATCGACGAGCGAAAGAGCCTCTTTCTGAGCAACTGCCGGAAGGGATGTCGGTTCGAAACGTTTATTTGTAAGCACTGTTTGGACGATTACCTGAAAAAACAGCTGGATCCCGCTGTGGAGCCCAACAAGGGCAGACACCGGGAGAATGTGGTGAAATACGTCGCCAATGCCATCGCTGCCATCCAACGCAGCCCCGGTCACCACCTGACGAGAATTGTGGAGCGATGCGCTTATTTTCACTTCCAGATTCAGAACGCCGACGGGGAAAGGCCGAAGCTTTCTTTCCCAGGCCGCAAAATCCACCACTTCAACAACGACTACGAGCAGATGAATTTGGAGGGGTTTACCTCGGACGCACCGACCATGCTTGCGCTATTCGTCAAGGAGGTGGATCTCTGCCGGCGGGCGACCATAAATAGGCTGGCAGCGGAGTATCCGATCAACTTGGTTGATTTCCTGACCGACCGTTTCAGGGTCTACGGCCTGGATAGGGACCTCACCGGCGCTGTTGAACATCTCCTTCGGTCGGGTCCCCAGGCGTTTTTTTAACGGAAGCATCCGCCCGACAAGCTTGTGCCGGTCAGATGCCGCCCATTCGGGGGGGATTCTTTTCCTGCAACCTGGATGCCTGGATTCAGCGCCGGAGCAGAAAAGGAGGCAGTCATCTCGGCGCTCACTGCTTTGGAGCGGCGGGATTGTCAGGGGAGCGACCCTTCAGCCGCCGCTTTCAGGACCTCACAGATCAGCAGCGTGTTGGGAACGATGCTGTCGAGCTCGACGTATTCGTCTTCGCTGTGGGCGTCACCACCGATAGGCCCCAAAGCGTCGATGGTGGGAACACCCAGCGCTGCAGTGAAATTACCGTCGGAGCAGCCGCCGGTGGAGGTAAGCTTCATTTCGAGGCCGATTTCGCTGCCGATATCGGCAATGCGCTCCCAGAGCCGCTCGGTCCTGTCAGACGGCACCATGGGCATTCGGCTTAATTCTCCCGTTACCTCGACCCGCACCCCTTCGGTAATCGGGCATTCCGGCATCTGCCGAAAACATGCCTCGACCCGACGGGCCTCCTCGACGCTGGCAAACCGAACGTCGACCGAGGCCTTGGCAAAATCGGGGATG
>JASFIA010000264.1:0-4826 GCA_050122915.1 Desulfobacterales bacterium
GACCGTCGGCTTCGGCCAGTCCGCGATTGAACGGTTCCTGCTCATGGGGGCCGCCCCACAAGCCGGAGGCCACCATGGATGGCTTCCCTATGCCGCCGTGGGGTTGGCTCTTTGTGGCATCCTAATCGCCTGGATAGAATTCGGTCGGCGCGGGGCGCCCCGGATCGGCTTTGTGGACCGCATGCCCGCGATCGCGTCGCTGTTTGCCAACCGATGGTACCTGGACGTTTTCTGGCGTTGGTTTTTAGATGTCGTGATCTACCGCATCATCTCCCGGACATGCACCGCAAACGACCGGAAGGTCATCGACCGGGGCATCGACGGAATGGGATCCGGAACCATCAGGACCGGCCATCTGATGTCCCGGCTCCAGAATTCGATGCTGCAATACCGCCTGGTCATGATGTTTGTGGTGATGGTATTTTTGAGCCTTTATTTCTTTTTTTAAGGAATCGGAAGCCTTAGCGAAACACCAGAACGATCGGGGCTGAGTCGATGCCGCTCGGTCAGCCGAACGGCAGGCCCCCCATTGGTGGCCTCTGGGTCCAAACCGTCAAGGACAACCCCATATGCAGATGGCCTACGCCGACATCCCCTTTCTCTCGATATTGCTTCTCAGCTGTGTCGTTGGCCTGCTGGCCATCCTATTCACTCCAGCTGAGAATACCAAGGCCATCAAATGGATCAGCGCCCTGTGTTCAGGGATCACCTTGGTGGTATCCGCCTACCTGTTCATCGCCTATGACCGGTCCCTTGGCGGTCTCCAATATGTCGAGCGGGTGCCCTGGATCGAATCCATGGGCATCTACTACTTCAATGCAGCCGACGGCTTCAGCCTTCCAATGCTCCTATTGACCGGAATCGTATTTTTCACAGGCGTTCTGACCATGTGGGATCTCGATTTCCGAGTCAAAGAGTTCTTTGCCCTGATTTTTTTACTAGTGGCAGGCGTATTCGGCCTCTTCATGAGCATGGACCTCTTTTTCATCTTCGTCTGGTACGACGTTTCCCTCTTCCCCATGTATCTGTTGATCGCCATCTGGGGGTCCACACGAAAAGAATACGGCGCCATGAAGCTGACCCTCTACCTGTTGGCGGGCAGCGCGCTCATATTGCCGGCGATTGTTTATCTGGTGGTCAATGCCGGTCTCAACACCTTCGACATCACCATTCTGATGCAGTATGCCACCTTTTCGCCGTTCCAACAAAAACTTGCCTTCCTCCTCTTGTACATCGGTTTCGGAATCCTGGCCGGCATATGGCCGTTTCACACCTGGTCCCCAGTGGGCCATGTGGCCGCGCCGACGGCCGTCAGCATGATACACGCAGGGGTGCTCATGAAAATCGGTGCCTTCGGCGTGCTGAGACTGGGGATTTTCCTGTGTCCCGAAGGATGGCAATACTGGTCCGGGCTGATGGCGACCCTCGCCGCCATCGGCATTGTATATGGCGTATTCGTCGGATTGAGCCAGAACGATCTCAAATACGTCATCGGATATTCCAGCGTCTCCCATATGGGAATCGTCGGCCTGGGGCTGTCGACCCTTTCCGTGGACGGTCTGAACGGCGCCGTTTTCCAGATGTTCGCCCACGGCGTGATGACGGCGTTGTTCTTTTCGGCGGTCGGATTCATCTATGACCGGACCCATACCAAAATGATGAGCGAGTTGGGGGGGCTCAGTCGGGTCATGCCGATGGCATCGACCTATTTCATCATCGCCGCCCTGGCCGGCATCGGTGTTCCCTGTCTGGCCAGTTTCTGGGCCGAACTCCTGGTGTTCATGGCCTCTTTCAAGATCTATCCCTTCAGAGGGGCCATGGCCATCGCCGCGCTTGCCGTCAGTGCCCTCTTCATGCTCCGGGTGGTTCAGAAAACCTTTTACGGGCCCAAGAATGACGCCTTTGTCCACTTGGCGGACATGACGCTTCTTCAGGGCGTACCGCGCATCATCCTTGTTGCGGTAATCGTTGGTTTCGGCCTGTTTCCGGCCATTATGCTCGACATGATCGATACGGCCTCGATTCCCCTTTTAAGAGGGCTGCCATGACACCCTGGATCTTATTCGGACCGGAAATCGTCTTTCTGCTGACCGCCCTCGGGTTTCTCTGCGTGTCAATGACTAGGCTGCGGGACGGTATCGCCTTTTGGGCGCTGGTGCTGGCGGCTATCGGTGTCGCTGCCTGTGTGGCGGGTGCAGGACTCGAGGGGGAGCTCTTTTACGGCACCTACCGCATCGATCTTTTTTCGCAAGTATTCAAGGCGCTTTTGGCAATGGGCCTTTTTCTGGTCGTTTGCCTGTGCCCAAACCTCCAGGGGGTAGCCTCCGAACGTCACCCCGAGCTGTTCGCACTGTTGTTCACCTGTACCCTAGCCATGATGCTTCTGGTGAGCAGCGTTCATCTGCTGACAATGTACGTGGCATTAGAGCTTTCCAGCTACTCTTTGTACATATTGGTGGCCATGAGGGACCAGCGGGCCCGGACCATCGAGGCAAGTCTGAAATACTTTCTGACGGGTGTCGTTGCGTCGGCGGTGATGGTTTTCGGACTGGCCCTTCTATACAGCGTGACCCAAGCCGTATTCGTGGATGAACTGGTCCGGGTGCTGCCCGCCGCCGTCACCGATCCGGTGGTGGCCATCGGGCTCCTGCTGACTCTTTGCGGATTCTTCTTCAAGCTGGCGGTTTTTCCCTTTCATATCTGGGCGCCTGACGTTTACCAGGGGGCAGCAAACCAGGTAAGCGCCTATATTGCCACGGCCTCCAAAGTTGCGGCGGTGGCCATTCTGACCCGAATCGTAGCCCTGACAGGCAACGGCAGCCCGTATCTCGTTCACGCCCTGGTGGCGCTATCCATTGTCTCCATGACGGTGGGCAATCTGTCGGCAATTGCCCAAAAAGACATCAAGCGTCTTTTCGCCTATTCCAGCATTGCTCATGCGGGATACGTACTGATCGGCATTCTCAGCATGAGTGCCAGCGGTTATGCCGCCGCCGTCTTCTATGCCATGGCAGTCCTGGTGATGAAGTTCACCTGTTTTCTCGTGGTGGTCAAGGTGGCCGACAATGGAGAGAATTTGGACATCGGCCAGTTGGCGGGGCTTCACCACCGATCGCCCGTGTTGGCGATGGCCCTCATGATCTCCGTGTTCGGTCTGGCGGGCATTCCTCCCACTGTCGGGTTCACAGGAAAGCTTCTCTTGTTCACGGCGGCCATGGAAAACGGCTATCTAACTCTTATTTTGATCGCCATGGCCAATGTGGTGATTTCCCTTTACTATTATCTACTCGTGGTCAAAGCCGCCTACCTTGCCGAGCCGGAACTTCCCCAGGGGAGCCTGTCCGTTTCATTGCCGGAGCGCATTCTGGCCGGCAGCCTCGTCGCATTCATGGTGGTGGCCGGCATCTACCCGTCATGGTTCATCGATCTGGCCAGGGAAGCGGTTCGATCCCTGGGTTAACCGCCTATGCACAACCACAACCGCCTCTGGGGGCGACCCCGCCGGAATCCATGAGCAGGACACAACAACCATCGGCGACATGTCCCGATTGCAGTGCCGGCATCGCTGCCGGCCAACCTTTTTGCGGCGCCTGCGGCCGTCGGCTTCAGAGCATCTGCCCTGACTGCGGCGCCTCCAATTCCCCCCATTTTCACTTCTGCGGTCAGTGCGGCGGGGATCTGTCCCGGCAGGGCTCCCTGGCCATCGATTCCGGCGGCCTCATTCGTGAGGTAACCGCATCGGGGGCCGACATCCTTGGCCACCCCCACGATGCACTCATCGGAAAACCCTTCTCTCTGCTGGTTGACACCGACGATCTCGTTGTCTTCTTCACCCACTGGAACCGGCTGATCGGATCGGGACACCCCCAAAGTCTGGCTATAGATCTTCGCTCTTCTGACCTCCCGTCGCGTCACTTGCAGATCCAGATGCATCCCCGCGATCCCAGCCGCTCCCGTGCTCACTACCGTTTCGACGTCAATGACATATCCGACCTGCGCCGCTATCAGAACCAGTGTCAAGACAAGGAGGACCTGGTCAATCTCATCGAAGAGATCATTGACGGCCAGTCCACCCCGTCCATAGAAAGCCGGCAAGCCGCTGCGAAAGACCACCTGGCAAAGATCTGTCTGTATGTGGGGAGTAGGCGAGGGTTTGTCTACCGCATCGATCCGAAGCACCGTCATCTTCATTCGCTCATCGAATGGCGGATGCCGGAAGAAAAGCGAGATCATCGGCCCCGCCCTTTGGCGCTTGACCGAATCCCCGCGCTGTGGCGGCGGCTCGTTCAGAATGGGCAGCTCGTCATGGACGATTCGACCCCACTGCCCGAACCCGAAAAGAAGGAACTGGCGGCCTGGCGGGGCGCCGAAGAGAAGGCGTTTTTTTGCCGAGTGATCCATCGAGGCCGAAGGCCCGCCGGAGTTGTTGGTATGGCCGACCGCCGGTTCGCCCGGTGGCCTCGGGATGCCGGTGCATTGCTGAAACTTTCCTCCCGCCTCCTGGAATGGGCGCTGCCGGAAAAAGGCCCTTCCACCGGAGGCTTTGCCCCTCCGAGAGAGACGCGGATGGCTAAGGGGCCCAATCCGGAACCCGGACGATACACGATCCCCCTTATAAATCTCGACGACCTCAAAGAAATCGACAGTGAGGCATCGGTATTGGACACGAGACCGCCTCCCCCGCCCCAACCTGTTTCCGGCCCCTCTCGATCCATTACAGACACGCCCACAATGGCATTTGAAACCGATCCGATCCAGGACCGAAAAGATCGGCAGCGGGTGCTGCCAGGGGCGGACGGGCGCCTTCAGATAATTTGCCCGGTCTG